>CAYXXW010000528.1:0-2071 GCA_964469115.1 uncultured Melioribacteraceae bacterium | reverse complement strand
AGTTTGAAGATAATGTAAAAGCACGAGTTATTGATAGATACGATAAAAATAATTACAAGAAAGATAGAATTATTTTACTTAACCAATCGCAAGTTGCAACGCATAAATATTTAAGGCAAAAGCAAGAAAAAGCGGAATAAGATTGTTAAAATAAAAGAATTTATTCAAATCATTTATTTTTTTTCGCTTTAATATAGAAATTAGTCCTCAAGGGATGTGGCAATTTATCTGGGTTAATAATCTTCACTAACAGAAGTCCAAAATTTCCCAAAAAACTTTTAATTTTAAACTTAAAGAAATCTGTAACGATTGGAATATCATAAAATTTTACTTCAAAGTTGTGCTTTTTGAACCTATTCTGAATTTGCCAATAATTATGCAATGAACAATGATCTTCTCGCCAAGCTGTAAAACTTTTCCATCTTATAGTCTCGAATATTGTATTTGTCCATTTGTTTGGTGTCTGTAATAAATAAATTCCTCCCTTTTTAAGAACTCTATTAACTTCCCTTAAATGCTTATCTGTATCGGGAATATGCTCAAATACGTCAAAACTTATGACGCAGTCAAAGCTAGTATCTTCAAAGTTCATTTCATCTCCTGACATCTGTTCAACAGGTAATTCTCCGTACAATTCAAAGCTTCTATCGATATATTCTTGCCTTAATTCAATTCCCTTGATATTATAGCCATCATCAACCAAATTTGAAAGTAATCTCCCCTTCCCACTTCCTATTTCTAAAATTCTTATGTCTTTTGAAAACTCTTTTATGCTTTTTAGAAATTGAAAATTACTATCGAAATTACCAAAATCATCTCTTTTCCTAAATGCTTTTTCTTTTGCCATTTTTAACTCCAATAACGATAAATATCATTTTATTGTAAAATATAAAAATAATTGATTTTAAAATTCATATAATTATTATATAAACTTATATAAACTATATAAGTTTATATAATTTTGAGACATTTTGTTAACTTTATCTTAGTTTCTTAAAATCAGAAAAATTATTGAACATCGAAAGATTTATACACTAAAATCAATTTTAAAAGTGCTCTTTAGTTACGATTACTTTAATAAAATCATTCTTTTCGTATCGAAATATTGGTTTCCAGTATTATCATGAACCAATATAGAATAAAAATATATTCCACTTGGTAATAAAGTGGCATCTAGTTGGTACTCATGTTTGCCAGCTGAATAAAAATTGTTAATCGGTTGCAAAATCTGCTGTCCAAGTGAATTATATATCTTTATTTGGACGATTGATTGCTGAGACAAATTAAATCTTATATTAGTAGTCGGATTAAATGGGTTTGGAAAATTTTGAAAGAGTTCAAATTTTTCAGGTAGATTTTCTTTTCCTGTTTCAACATTTGTTAGTACTTGAAAATTAGCTTTTATATTACGTGAATTTTGTAACTTAAAAGTCCAAGATGAATCGCTATATACAACACTATCTTCTTCAACCCAATCTTCAAATACCCATCCAACGTTAGCGAAAGCAACCAAAGTAATTTCAGCCCCTTTGCCATAAATTCCAGTACCTTGAACACTTCCTGCTTCAGGTGGATTTACTTGTACATTTATTTCTACAGGCTCTGCACCTCCCTGTATGACATTCACAGAATCAACATCGAATTCACTTTGTATAAGTATGGAACCAATTCTATTACTTGTATCTGTATTTGCCTTATAATTTACAAGAAATGAAGCATTTCCGCTAGAATCTTTAAAGGAAGTTGTAAGCCAAGTATCCTGAGGAAATAAT
Source organism: uncultured Melioribacteraceae bacterium (assembly GCA_964469115.1). GTDB lineage: Bacteria > Bacteroidota > Ignavibacteria > Ignavibacteriales > Melioribacteraceae. The sequence goes on along the minus strand of CAYXXW010000528.1, from coordinate 299 downwards.
TCCCATGAGTGATTGGATTCTACATAAAAACTAACTGTTCCAGAATTTTCAGCTACAGGCCATATTTTGGGAAAAGCATTTATGTAAAAGTTTGATCCACTTTGAATTAATTTAACTGTTGTAAATAAACTATCATTCCCAATTTTAATAATAGCTGATCTTGTATCACTATTTGTATTCAGGCTATAACTAACAATTAAATTTGCATCTCCAGTGAAATCAGAAGGCTGAAATGTAACCCATTCCTGCTGAGAACTGACTGTCCAAGCTATATTAGATTCAAAATTAAATAATACGCT
>CAYXXW010000527.1:0-2074 GCA_964469115.1 uncultured Melioribacteraceae bacterium | reverse complement strand
GATGTTTTTGATGCAAGACAAAATCCAATTAAAATTAATAATCCAGATAGAAATAAACTTTAGAAAAATAAATTAACGATACATATGCGATATGACGCAATGGCAAATTTTCACAGAATTTTTCAGAGAAAAATCCATAGAAAATTCACAATTGCATCCTTAACAACGTTTCGTTTAAATATTTGCCACTGACGCATCTCGCCGTTCCATTATCGGTAATTAAATAGAAAAGAATACCGACCTAAAGATCAATTCTTGGTTATAGGATAGAGTATAATTAATTATCTTTGTGAAAAAAAGATGAACAATACCTTTACTGAAACTTTAGACAAACACATTTCATTTGAATACACTAGTTTTGATCGAGTAGTTTTAAGAGGATATATACAAAATCTGTTTGTACCGGGCTCTGTAATTACTTTATTAAGAAATCTAGGTTTTAAAAAACACAGTAATGGTGTTATGAAGGTTTTAACAGATCAATTGAATTCGCATATTAAAAAGACAGCTGATAAATTGAATGTAAATATACATTGGTGGGGTAAAGATGAGAAGGTAAAGTATCATTCTAAAATTGATTTGATTAAGGATATTTACTCCAAAGAATTAAATAAGAAAAATAAGAAAAGTAAAATAATTGCGATTATAAAATCTTTAGAAAATTCAAGGTCATTTACGAGCAAAGAAATCATTACTAAGGCTGGTAATAAATTCACGAAAATGTTTACTGTTAATAAGTTTGTCAGTCAGTATTACATATACATTGATGACCAACAACTTGGTTTATGCTATCTCAAAATTTCTTCTTATTTACCGTTTATGTCTGAATTTTATTTTAATGGACACAATTATCTGCAAAAACAATTTGATTTACTAGGAAAAAAATATATCAAAAAAGATAATTCATTTACTTATGTCCAGGATTTAGATTTATTAAACTCTATTGTCAATCAATTCAAACCAAGTTTTGCCTTAAACAGAATAAAACATTGGATGAATTTATTCTTTAAGTTTGACAAAGGGGCCAAATCCACTCGATCTAAATTATTGTCTCACAATTGGTTTACTTATCAAACTGAAATTGCAACTAATATTATTTTTAAATCGCCTAAATTTGCTAATTCTTATTTTAATCGTATTCTTGCTAAACACCATACTATCGGTTTGCCCGATAAGTTGACTGAAATTTTTAGTCTTTCTAAACTACAGAACAATAGCAAGTCTACTCAAAATAAATACAAGGTTAAAGCAGTTTTAAAGCACTTTCTTGAAAAGAATTCAATAAAAATGTATAATAAAAGCGGCTGTTTACTCCGAGTTGAAACCACAATTAACAAACCGGAATTGCCCGGTTTAAAGCTAAAGAAGCCAGCCATTAATTTAATGGCATATTATTGGTATGGATTTGGTTGTAACAGCCGTTATTTAAATACAGTTTCTGATATTGATATTTCTTTATTAGATGAAAAAGAAATGCAGTTATATAATCAATCTTTTATTAATGAAAAGGGACATAAAATAGCAGCTCCTGATCTAAGAAAAGAACACCAAATTGATTTGCTAAAGGTATTAATATCTTCTGCATATCAATCTTTAGGCTTTAGAAGTAAGGATTTAAAACTTTTATTAGGGAAAAAGTGGAAAACTGCAAAAATCGCTTATGAATTAAGAAAATTAAGAGTCAGAGGAGCTGTCGAAAAACTACAAAACACTCATTATTACAGACTTACGAAAAAAGGTTTCATATGGATTTTTTACTCTTTTTTCAATATTGAGTTCCTATCAAAACCCTTAATCTCCGCTTATTATATATTGCCAAATCAAATATCTAAAAACAACAGGTCACAATTAGAGAACGCTTATGCAAATATTAATAGTTCACTAGCCCTTATTACTAGGGCTTTTAAGATAATTTCTTGATTCTCAAAAACGTGAATTTTTCTCACGTTTTTGAAAGCTTAAAACATAAGAAGGAATACTTGCTATCGCTACGTCCTCCTCTTATCACTCACCGTTAGGCTCTAGCATGTTGAATCCTAAAAAACGGCTACACAAAAAGTAGTAATAATGTATA
>CAYXXW010000526.1:0-2077 GCA_964469115.1 uncultured Melioribacteraceae bacterium | reverse complement strand
TTAATCCTTGATATTTTTCAACCAACTCCCACCAAAGTGAGTTTAAGTCTCTGTCTGGATTTTCAAACATTGATTTTTCAAATCTGTAAATCACTAGTACCCAACGAGAAAAAATAATCTGCTCAAGCTGAAGTGTCTTAAAAGTTTTATCACTAATTTTGTTTTTCTCATCTTCGGTAAGTCCAAGCATACTCTTTAACCAATTGGGATTTGATGCAAATCTTCCAAATAGCATTGCAATTGCTTCGGTGGTAAAAATGTGAGCATGTTCCTGCAAAACCCATGGTAATTCGGCGCTGACGTATTTATCATATACAGCATGACCAAATTCGTGCAGCATTGTTCCCATCCATTTATAGTTTGGTTTAATATTACACAAAACTCTTACATCGCCTTCCCTATCAATTTGAGTGCAGTATGCATGCTGGTATTTTCCTTCTTTCTCATACAAATCACTCTTTTCAAGCATATCTTTTATTTCTAGACCAATACTTGAATAGTAATCCTCGGTCAATTTTTCAATGTTTTGATCTTCAAAATATCTATCAAGGTCTAGCTCATAAATACTTGGTCCCTGCTGAAAAAACTTATCTTGATAATGCCAAGGCATCAGCTTATCTTTTTTAAGATCATAATGTTTTGCTAAATATTCATCAATTTCATCTTTGATTTCTAAAAATTTTGGGCCGGTTAATTCATCCAGTTTGTCAAAAAGATCATCCATAAAATCCGGATCAAGCTCACTTAATGTTAAACTCATTTGATGATAATTGGAGTAACCCAATTTCTTTGCAGCTTCATTTCTTAATTTAACTAATTGGATAACATTTTTGTTAACATGTTTTCCAATTTGTTTACTGGCTTTCCATGTTGCTTCTAATTTTATTGAGTCTTTTGAGGTTTCTAGAATTTTATCTATTTCATTATCCGTTAGTTTTTCGTTATTTACTTCTGCACGATATGTCGAGAAGGTCTGCTCAATTATATTGGCAAGATTAACTGTTTTCCCCAACAACTCTTCATCAATTTGATATTCTGAAAAAACATTAAATAAAACTTCTAATTCCCTTTTATTAACTTCATCGTTAATTTCATTGGAGTTTTTAAACTTTTTGAGCTTTGCAAAATCTTCTTTGTTAGAGAATATCTTTTTTAACTTAAGTTCAAGTTCTGCAGTTTTTGCATAGTCTTCTTGTTTCCCGGAAATGGTCGCATTAAAGTTTGAGACACTTAAATCTTTACTTAATCCAATCACTTTACTCTCAAATGATTTTATAAATTTTAAAAATTCTTTTTCCAAAACATAACCTTCTTTAAATTTAATACTTACCTGTCTGCCGAGTGATTAGCAGAACTAAAAATTGCTGTCATGCCGGTTTCCGACATTTGAATACTAGAATCTGTTAATTGTATATTAGATGCCGGTATTCCGCTAAAAAACTGCGAAAACCGGAATGACGAAAATTCTAATAATTATTAAATAATATTTTAATTAAACAATTCCTCATCGCGCATAAGTAGTAAAATAGCGCCTTGTGGAACTATCACTAATTTCTGTTTATCGAGCTCAATCTCAATAGCATCTTTACGCATAAATATTGCAAAGTCACCTTCTTTGCCCTGAAGTGGAATGTATTTCGTTTCTTTGTTTTCTTTCCAAGGTTCGTCATCATCCACCGTTGAAGCGACTGGATAACCGGGTCCGACTTTAATAATGTATCCGCCTTGAACTTTTTCTTTTTCTTTTACTCCAGGTGGTAAATATAGACCGCTGTTTGTTTTTTCTAAATCTTCTTCAGGCTTTATCAAAACACGGTCGCCAACAATAATTATTTTAGTAGTATCAATCATATCATCATTTTTGTTTTAAATTTTCTGCTCAAAAATAGCAAAACAATTTTGTTTAAGGAACTAAGAAGCAATTAAACTTATCTGTTTTCTTAAAGCTTCATTAATAATGTCTTCAGTCGATAACATTTCAACTTCCGCAATAAATAGTGTTTCTCGCTTTATAATGTCAAATAGGGCCACAATCTCATCAAAGTGAAGCAAAAGTAATGTTTTTAAAGTTATCAAT
>CAYXXW010000525.1:0-2080 GCA_964469115.1 uncultured Melioribacteraceae bacterium | reverse complement strand
CCTTCGATAAACTCAGGATGACACAAGTTCGGAGAAAGATCTTTCACCTTCTCCCCTTTTAGGTTGTAAATATTAAGCTGCGCTTCTCCTGCTTCCGGAAGATTGAAAACTATGTTTGTTTCAGGATTGAAGGGATTAGGGTAGTTGGAAAGTTGAAGATCTGGTTTTATGATTTCATTTACTGCTGAAAGAGGATTATTTAATTTAGCAACAAAAATATCGGAATATCCATTTGATGTGAGATTAAATGACCCAAAAGTTGCAACATCCATAAAACGTCCCGCTAAGTATATATTTCCAAGGTTGTCCAATTCAATTCCATAACCTTTATCACCTATAATACCACCAGCACTTATAGCCCATTCCCAATTGTTCTCAGTATCCAACTTTGCTACATATATTTCGCTACCCATATTACCCATAAGGGAAAAGGGGTCAAAGAAAGCTGTATCGGTAAAATATCCGGTTATATAAGAATTATCTATCTCATCTGTAGCTATGGCAAGTCCATAATCGTATTCCCAACCACCAGCATGTGCAACACTCAACCAATTTCCTTCAGAATCTAATTTGGAAATGAAAACATCCATTAGCCCCATGCTTGATATAGTTTCAGACCCGAAGGTAGCAGAAATGTAAAATCCACCAGTAAGATTAATATTGTTAGAACTATCAATTGCTACATCATTACCAAAGTCATTGTAAATACCGCCTGCTTGAGTTACCCATTCCCAGTTACCGTCTGAACTAACTTCAGCCACAAAGATATCCTCATTACCCTGACTGTGTAATGTAAAATCTCCAAAAGAACTATAATGCTCAAAATTACCAGTTACAATGGCATTTCCTTCTTCATCGATGGTAATCGCACTTCCACAATCATTATGTACGCCTCCGATATGAGATACCCATAACCAATCACCTTCATGGTTAAGCTTTGCAACAAAGGCATCGCTATAACCCTCCCCACCATAATTGGAAAAATAGTATGTTCCAAAAGATATTGAATCATAATATCTTCCCGTAATGAATATATTGTTTAGGTCATCAATTGCAATACCATGAACCATGTCCATATCATTTCCACCTGCTTGTACTACCCAGATCCAATTTCCATCTGCATCTATTTTCGCAACAAATATATCTTTTTCGTCAGTACTTATTAAAGTATTACCGCTACTAGAAATTGGTCCAGAATTAAAAAATGCTGTCTCAGAGAAAAAACCAGTAATATAAGAATTCCCTACATCATCAACTGCAATACCAAATCCACTATCCCAACCAATTCCACCGGCTTGAGCAGCCCATTCCCAATTCCCATTAGCATTTAACTTTGCTACAAAGATATCCATTTCACCTTTACTTGTGAGTGTGTCCGAACCAAAAATAGCTGTTTCCATAAACCAACCAGTAATGTAGATATTTCCTGAATTATCTAATGCCATGTCATACAATTCATCCCAACCTGTACCACCAGCTTGAGCAATCCATTGCCATTCAGGAGTTTGAGCAGATAAATTTATTCCGAAAAAGTATATAAATAGAATTAAGATTGATTTCTTCATTTTATCCTCCCTAAAAAAAATGAAAATTCACAATTATCAAATCATCAAAAGAAGCATAGCTTCGTAAATATATTTGCAATTCCCATACCAAAGGTAAAGTTATACATCATTTTATAGCTTAGAAGTATTTAATAAACCAGTATCAAACATTTTCAAACATCAAATTTAATTACTTCTTGTCAACTAATCTTAAGTTATAAAATTTATTATTGAGGAATAAGTTATGCATATTGTAATTATGATTCATCGTATATAAATTAATTCCATTATCATTAAATTAAGTAGAAAAAATTATTAGATACTCAAGAAGATAAAATTGAAGTTTTAGTTGATAAAACAAGAAAAACTTAAATAAATTGTGTTCAAGTACTTCTATTTCAGATTAGGTTTAATAATGATACTGCTTTCTGTGAATTGAATGATCTTCCTCATCATTTCTACTGATTGAACCGGATATTGTCCCACAGCGGTTTCAGCTGATAGCATTAAATAGTCTCCCCGATCATAGATAGCGT
>CAYXXW010000524.1:0-2080 GCA_964469115.1 uncultured Melioribacteraceae bacterium | reverse complement strand
GGCTTCCACTAGTTCCACCACCACTACCGAATGTAGCCATATAACCGCAGTTATCTTCAACATCGAGTAATAAATCCATAGCATCTACAGTTGCCATACCATCAGCATCCAATACTACTTCGTATGGAGGCGTTGCAGGTAATTCATACTCAAGCATTAAATTATCAATACCTGCAGACCATGCCCAAGCACCTTCATCATCATAAGAAAAACGCAATTGTGCATTAGGACTAACGTAAGCGGATACATCAATAGCACCTGAATTAGTTGGTGGTGTATCTACACCATCTACAACTAGTAATTCTTGCCATGCACCACCATCCCAAATTTCAACAGTTAATATTCCGGATCCAGCCATATCTTGCATTGAATAATCAAAAGATACGCTAGCCGCGGTAGCCGCAGATAAATCTACAGCAGGAGAAAGTAGTCTTGCAAAATTAACTTGACCACTACCAGCAGCATCATCATCAAATATCGCTGCATTAGTTGGGAAATCATCTCCTCCTGACATGACACCAGAACCGAATGTCCAGTCCCAAGTACCCACTTCAATTACAGTTGTCCATCCAGCAGGAATAGTAGCTGCTTCAAAGGCTTCGCCTTCAGCAACCATACCACCACCACCAGCACACATAACTACAGGTGCTTGGTTGTCTTCAACAGTTACTGTAGCAGTACAAGAGTCAGTAAGACCTGAATCATCAGTTACGGTAAGTGTCACTGTATTTGGACCAACATCAGCACATGAAAATGAGCTATTGTCTAATGAAAGTGTAAAACCACAATTATCAGAAGAACCGTTGTCAATATCAGCAGTTGTGATAGCAGCCATTCCGGAACCATCCAATTCTACTGTAATATCTTGGCACATTGCCATAGGGTCTTCAACATCAGTTACTGTGATTGTAAATTGACAAGTAACTGTGTTGCCATCATTATCAGTAACAGAATATTCGATTGTAGTGGATCCAATTGGGAAAACACTTCCACTTGGATCACCCATTGTTTGGGTTGTTGTTAAAGCACCATCCTGTGGATCAATAGCTGAAGCATCGGCAAAATTCACAACAGCACCACATACTCCTGGTTCAGAATCTGCTACTGCATTTGCAGGGCAAGAGATGACAGGTAATATACTTTCACAGTCTCCTGAAAAAGTGTAAACACCGTCAAGACTAGTATCGGGAATAAAAAATCCACCACCATTATTATTAAATGCTAACATATTTCCAACTGTTGAAGCGCTTGTATCTTCCCAATAATTACTACCAGAAACATCGTTGGTAGTTTGTATGCCAATCCAATAAGTTGTAGTTGAACCCACTTGACCATTAAAAACAAAAGGCGTAACATCCAGAATAAGATTACAAAAATCGTATCCAAAATTATTACCAGTAACTATTTGTGACGTTGGAACAACCGCTAGTTGAGAAGCAATTTGTGCACCCGGTAGACCTGCATTATCTACATAATAGAAAACATCTACACTAGTTATCGTAGAACCAGGCGATTTTGCGACTGAAGCATTTATTTGTTCTAAACTAAAGTTTTCGCTATCTGCCACAATTAGATCATTAGCAACAAGCCAATTAGAACCTACAGAACAACCCCTTCCGTCTTCGAATGCATTTGAAGGATTTGCTTGTTGGCAGGTAGCTTTTGTGTTGCTTGTACCAACATTTTCATAGAAAATAGGTTTGTTGATGCCATTGCCATCAGTAATGGCAGTTCGTTGACTATACGCACTAGCTGAAATAACTATTGCGAATAGTAATAAAGTAATTTTTTTCATTGTATATAACGTTTAAAATTAATAAAAAGTTTAATTAATAAAAGGAGGTAGTAAAAAAAAACACAGGAAACACCCTTTTATTATTTTGAGTATTTCCTGTATTTTATTCTTTGAATCTGAACATAGCTAAAATTCGAAAGATTAGCATTCAATTATTGAAAACAAATATAAAGTATAAATTTTACATAATAATAAAATTTTAAGAAAATTTTTTAACAATAAATATTCTATTTGATTCAAAATGATAATTTGATAAATTTTCCTAGTTTTGGTATAAATAGTACC
>CAYXXW010000523.1:0-2080 GCA_964469115.1 uncultured Melioribacteraceae bacterium | reverse complement strand
TGTATAGTCCTGGAATAGGTTGACTCAAAAAGTCAACTAAAAATAGGACAAAAAATGGGAAAAGCAAAGCAGACATACTACAGTGAAGCGTTCAAATGGCAAGTAGTCAAAGATGTATTAGAAGGAAAATACACCAAAGAGGAAGCAAGAAGAATTTATGGTATAAAAAGTAAATGTGCAGTATTATATTGGATTCGAAAATTTAGTGGAAATAACAATTATCGTAAACCAAGTGAATTCGAATCAGGATCTATAACCATGAACAAAAGAACAACAGAGAAAATCCAGATATCAAAATTAAAAGAATTAGAAGAAGAACTATCCAGAGAAAGACAAAGATCAGAGTTGTGGAAAGCCATGGTAGAAATAGCCGAAGAAGAATTGGGGGTAGACATTAGAAAAAAGTTTGGTGCCAAGCAATTATTAGAGTTAAAGAAGAAAGCAGAGAAAAGTTAGGTATTAGAAATCTGTGTGGATTGCTTGGCTATAGTAAACAAGCGTTTTATAAGCGAATAAAAACAATAGAGCAAGAAGAATTTGAGGAAGCCCTGGTGCTAGATTTGATAAAAGAGAAAAGAAAAATATGGAAGAAAGGCAGCGGACGGAATTTACATGCCTCGTTAAAAGAAGACTTTTCAACCCATGGAATAAAGATGGGTAGAGATAAGTTTTATGAACTATTAAGAAGGAATAATTTATTAAATACTCGAAAGCGTTATAAAACAAGGACAACTTTTAGTTATCATCATTTTCACAAGTATCCTAATTTAATCAAGGATATAGAACCGTTAAGACCGAATCAAGTGATAGTATCAGACATTACGTATGTTTGGCTTCGTGAAATTGAGAATTTTAGTTATTTGTATTTAATAACAGATATGTACTCACGCAAAATATTAGGATATTCATTAAGTGAAGATTTGAAAGCATCTTCGGCAATGAAGGCATTAAGGATGGCATTTGGTAATATGTCTTCGATAAAAGATTGTATTCATCATTCAGACAGAGGCATACAGTACTGTAGTCATCAATACACAAAACAATTAAAGAAAAAAGAAATGTTCATAAGTATGACAGAGAACGGAGATCCATTAGAAAATCCAATAGCAGAAAGAATAAATAGAACAATAAAGGAAGAATTTACAGAACAGCGTTATCTGAGTTTTAGTAATATATCAGAGGGAAAAGAAAAGATAAGGGACTGGATAAAATTTTATAATGAAGAACGTCCTCATCGAAGTATAGAAATGCTGACACCGTCCAAAGCTTATCAACTTAATGGAAAGTTGAAAAGAATGTGGAAAAATTATTATAGCAAAAAATCTATCCATCAGCTCGCTGATGGATAGTATAAAACTATAAACATTAATATGTTTGTATAAGAAAATAAATAAAAAAGAGTCAACCTTTTTCAGGACGCTTCAATTAAACACTAAAAACAATTCTTATAATAAGGTTGATGGATTACCAATAGGTCAAGTTTATGGATTAGAGTTTAATAAAGAGGATACAGACCTAGGGTTAGTAATTAATACTCCAAGAACTCCAGGCGACATATATTCGCTCGAACTGGAAACAAATGAATTGACAAGATGGACATTTAGCGAAGTTGGAGGAATGAATACCGATAATTTCGTGGAGCCCGAATTAGTGCTTTATCCAACATTTGATGAAGTGGATGGCAAAACTAGAACAATTCCGGCATTTGTGTATAAACCTAAAAATATTTCTGGTCCAGTTTCGGTACTGATTGATATTCACGGAGGACCCGAAGGACAAGAGATTCCATATTTTTCTTCTACAACTCAGTATATTGTTAACGAGTTGGGAATAGCAGTAATTACCCCAAATGTAAGAGGATCTTCTGGCTATGGAAAAACATTTTTAACTCTGGATAATGGATATAAAAGGGAAGAATCTGTAAAGGATATTGGAAAACTCTTAGACTGGATTGAAACGCAACCAGAGCTTGATGCTTCTCGAGTTGGTGTTATTGGTGGTTCTTATGGTGGCTACATGGTTCTTGCTTCGATGATTCACTTTAACGAGAGATTGAAATGCGGTATTGATATTGTCGGCA
>CAYXXW010000522.1:0-2090 GCA_964469115.1 uncultured Melioribacteraceae bacterium | reverse complement strand
AAAACTAACTTCTGTAACAGCTTTTACCTTTCCAAATTTTTTACTTAAACTATTCACTTTAAGAATTGCCATGAAATAAATTACCTCCAAGTAATATCTCGTTATTTTTAAACTTTAATTTACCCTCCTATTCCTCCCAGATGTTCAGCTTTGAGGAATTTTTGAATTATTATCATAAAAATAATTGAAGGAATTAACAATAGTATAGCGATTACCGATGCAAACTGAATATTTGAGCCACTAGCTGAATAAAGAGTCATGGGAAGAGTTGTTACAAAGGGAATCCCCACAAAGAAAGTACCGGTAAACTCATCCATTGAAGTAAGAAATACAAATACTGCACTCGCTATAAGCCCGGGGGTTGAAATAGGTAAAGTTACTTTTAAAAATGCTTTCAATCTTGAGGCACCTACGCTTCGAGCTGCCTCTTCTAACTCCGGAGGAATCGAACTAAAAGTACTAGCAGTAATCCAAACTGCAAAAACCAAACCTACAACCAGGTGAACTAAAATTACTCCAAACACAGTCCCGGTTATTCCTATTTTATTAAACATCAACATTAAATTAATAAATACCGGCTGTTGGGGAAATGCCCGCGGTAATAAAAATAATATTAAAATTATACCTTTTAAAAGAGCAGGAATCTTAAGTTTTGCTAACGAATAACCTGCCGGAATAGCAATTGCCATGGTTATTATAACTACAATAATGGCAATGCCCAAGCTTAATAGAAAAGCCGGAATTACATTTACCGCCCCCAGGGTTAAACTTTTAGTAATACCCAAAGCTTGAAGCCAATAATCCAATCCTATTTCTTGCGGGAGCGTATTAGGCCAATACCACCTTAAGGCTACTGACCAAATTCCCATACTAAATAATGGAGCAAACAGGAAAAACATAAATACTGTAAATATAATTATTTCAATAGTTTTTCTAAAACCACCCTTATGCATTAACAACCTCCTCAATCATATATACCTTTTTTCATCATACTTCTTACATAGTAAATGGCTAATAAACTGACTAATATATATGAAAAAACTCCCAATGCATTTGCCACCCCGTAATCACCAAAATAATTTACGCGATGAGCAATATCGACAGTTATAGTAACCGGTGATTTTCCTCCAATAAGCATATAAGGAAAACTAAAACATCCAACCAGAGAACAAAAAACCAAAGTTACCGCAATAAGAATTGTAGGTTTATTCATAGGAATAAGAACCTTGGTAATAATCTGAGGTAACTTTGCTCCTACGCTTTTTGCAGCTTCTATATAAGAATTATCAATCATCTGGAATCCACCTAAAATTATTAGTATCATAAAAGGTGCTTGTTTCCATACAAAACCGAAAGTCAAACCAACCCAATTAAAAAGCTGTAAAGGGTTTTCAATATTAATAAGACCTAATTTCGCTAAAAAGAGATTTAGAATTCCATGAGGAGCTAAAAAACTTCTCATCATCTGAGCAATAACTACAAAAGGAAGAAAAATAGGTAATCTGTACAGAATCCCAATACTATTCGCCAACCAACCTTTTGTTAATCTTAAATATACTGCAACTAGAATACTTAAAACTGTAGCAATAAAAGTACTAAATGCAGTTACTCCCATAGTAAATAGAATATCGTAGCGATATAAATGAAGTGTTTTTTCATAATTTACTAAACTTAAAGCCCCTTCTTTACTAATAAAACTTTTCCAAAATGAGGCAAGGAAAGGGTATAGATATAATAACAATATTACCATCACTGCAGGAAATACTAATATATAAGGAAGAATATTAGCATAGGAGTGGGGCCTTTTGGCCCCACTACCTATTTCACTCTTTCCAACAGCCAATTTATTTTTTGAATTGTTTCCCATTTAATTTCTCCTAAATTGGTTGTATCCTAATCTTATTCGACAGCTTCTAATATTGCGTCAAAATAGTCTCCCAGGGGGAATGCCCGACCAAATTCAGTTAACATTGCCGGGGTTACATCTTTATATATTACATCGAAAGTTTCTTTGGGGACAAAATCTTTAACGTAACTTCCATCAATCCCCGGATACCAGTTAAATCTTTTCACAATTTCCTCAGCTTGTA
>CAYXXW010000521.1:0-2100 GCA_964469115.1 uncultured Melioribacteraceae bacterium | reverse complement strand
GGCAGTGGTTGGACCTATGGAGCCGCAATAATTAAGTGGTCCTTAATGAAATAAATATAAAAAATACAATATGATTCTTATTACAGGAGCTTCAAAAGGAATTGGAGAATTCCTTTTGAAGAAGTTCCATGATTCAGGTGAGACTGTTGTTGGAACTTATTGTTCAACTCCACCTCAAAAAGAATTACAAGAAATTTATTCAAAAGTTGATATTACTAATTCAGAAAATATATCAAGTTGGATAGAAGGAATGAGAGATGAATTATCAAATATTACCTTGATTAATTGTGCAGGAAATAATTATAATTCATTTGCTCATAAATCTGAAGTTGACGAGTGGATAAAAGTAATTGATGTAAATCTAATTGGAACCTATAAGGTAATCCGAGAAATTTTACCGATCATGAGAGAACAAGGTTATGGAAGAATCATTAATTTTTCTTCGGTAGTTGGGCAAACAGCAATTCCAGGCACCAGTGCTTATGCAGCTTCAAAAACTGGTTTATGGGGTCTAACCCGGGCAATTGCAGTTGAAAATGCTAAAAAAGGAATCACAATTAATAACCTCAATTTAGGCTATTTTGATATTGGGATGATTAGTGAAGTACCGAGTCAATTTCAGGATATTATTAAATCTAAAATTCCAACAGGTAATTTTGGTAATCCAGAGAACATCTATAAAGTAGTTCAGCTCTTAAGAGAAGCTGATGATATTAATGGTACATCCGTGGATATGAACTCTGGTTTATTTTAAATCATAATTATCAGGTTCTGTCCTTTAGTGCAAAATCCAGTATCGTTGACCACCCAAAACCGGGCACGCTGACCAATAAACAAATAATGAGATTGACTTTTAAAGGATGTGATAGAAAACTTTGATTTTTTCATGCTTCACAAATTTAACGTTCATTTTTTTATTATTAAACGTTGCTGAATTTTGGGGAGCTTACAATATTCCACTATGTTAATTCTACTTTCGTTGAAAAAGAATCACATAAATTGAAAAATAAAACTATATTTAATTTGAAATATTTTCCGAAAGGAGTAGACTCGTGATCTTTTATTTATGAAGTAAAATGTTTAACTGTAAAGTGTTTTCATAGATGAACAAAATAAAACTTTTATTGACCTTTGATTATGAGTTGCCGCTAGGAAGTTTCAGTTCTTATGATCAAGGGCTTTTTAAACCTGGGCAGGCCCTTATCGAAGCAGGCGAACGAATGGAGGTTCCAATAGTGCTTTTTGCAGATATTTGTTCAGCTTTGCGTTTCAAAGAAGTTGATTATGATGGATATTATTTACGTTTCCAAGATCAATTACAAGATGCTATAAAGAGAGGACATGACGTTCAACTTCATATCCATCCTCATTGGATGACAACTGAATTATCTAAAAATCACTATAAGCCGTCATTGGATTTTTCCCTTGGGCATTTTAATAATAGCTCTTCAAAGTATTCTATAAATGAAATTATCGAAAAGTCAATCGATGAGCTAGTAGAAATATGCACGCAAGTTGATCCTTCATATAAATGTGTTGCATACCGGGCTGGAGGGTACGGTATAACCTCGTCATATTCAGATATTGTTTCATCGTTAATTAAGAATAACATTAAGATTGATAGCTCCGTTATCAAAGATTTTTATTTAAAGAAGTCATTCAGTGAATTGAATTTTTCGAATATGCCTAATAAAAGCCGATGGCAAATTTCTCCTGAAAATGGGATAAATTTTGATTCAGAGAGCGGATTATATGAACTACCGATAACAGGTATGCCAATTAATATTATGACAATTGCGAAAAGGCGATTGAATAAAACGCTGAATAGTAGAAAGTTAGCTCAATTCAAATATGATCATGGCGGTGCGGGATACCCATCTACAAAAACAGACCTTTCAATTTATGATAAATACAGACACTTCATTAATCCGAGTCGATTAATGTTTGATGCTGAACATTCTACGGTTGATTTTCTAGAAAAAATTGTTCGCTTTAATGTCAAAGCATATGAACATGAAAAGCGTGATATTATTTTAACGGGAATTGGCCATCCTAAAAGTATGGGAGATCATCACATACAGAAATTGGAGCGTTTTATTG
>CAYXXW010000520.1:0-2107 GCA_964469115.1 uncultured Melioribacteraceae bacterium | reverse complement strand
TCATTATAACCTGCAATCATGCTGCAATAATAATTTAGCAATCATAAAAAAATAAAAATTTTTGAGACAACAATTAATCTTTTGCGGTATGATGAGAGATGGTTTCAAGAAAACCGTTGAAAAATTATGGTAGATTGTGTGCGTCAATCTCACCCGAACACCGCACCCCTTTAATTCTGGTCTTTATCCCCTTGTTACTAATTTGTTACATTCAAATATGCAAAAATCCATAACACTATGTAAATAAGTAAAATAGGGTAAAGAGTTATATTCCAAAGCTAAAGCACTTCTAAAATAACGCTTGATTCTAATCAACCATACAATTATTTTTAATAATCGTTCTTAAAGTATTGTATGAAGAATTGAGTAAGTATTTAATTATTTAACTGTTTAGTGCAGCATAAAGTACTGCAATTCATTACTTACTTTAATTTGTACTAATTCACAAAGTTTGTTTATAGGCTAATTTCGAACTTTTGTTTTTGCACCCGTAGCTCAACTGGATAGAGCATTTGACTACGAATCAAAAGGTTAGAGGTTCGAATCCTCTCGGGTGTACAATTTTTTTTTCTTTCTTTCACTTTCCTTTTTATTTCAAGTTTTATCTAATTATATTTACGGCATAAAATAAATGCGTCCGTAGCTCAACTGGATAGAGCACCAGATTTCGGCTCTGGGGGTTGAGGGTTCGAATCCTTCCGGGCGTACAACTACTAAATTAATAAAATTCATATTGCTGTTTGCCAAAACTGAATATAGATTTATGTTTGCAGCTCTTCAAGAAGCTGAGCTTGCTTTAGAAGAGGATGAAGTTCCAATTGGTGCAGTTGTAGTGCATCAGAATAAGATTATAGGACGCGGACATAATCAATCAGAGCTGCTTCACGATGCAACTGCACATGCTGAAATATTAGCAATAACTGCCGCTTCAAATCATCTTAACTCAAAGTACTTAAACGAATGTGAGCTTTACGTTACTATTGAACCATGCTTAATGTGCGCTGGTGCAATATTATTGTCGCGTGTTAAAAAACTATACTTTGCAGCATTTGAACCTAAACTCGGTGCAGTTGGATCTGTTTATAATGTTCTGGAGAATAATAAATACAATCATAAAATTGATGTTTACTCGGGAATTTATGCCGATGAGAGTAAACATTTAATGCAGTCTTTTTTTTTAAAAAAAAGAGTCAACTAAATATTATATATTACTATTTATTTGCGGAGGTTTATTTGAAATCACAGAAGTTAGTTTTTTTTGGAGCACCCGGAGTTGGGAAAGGAACTCAGGCTAAAGTAATCTCTGCAAATCTTCATATTCCGCATATATCCACTGGCGATATACTTAGAACTGCAATAAGAAAAAAAACCGAACTAGGTCTTAAAGCAAAAGAGATAATGGATAAGGGTGAACTGGTTTCAGATGAGATTATGGTTGAACTGGTAAAAAATGTGTTAAGTGATAAAAAATGTGAAAACGGATTCATACTCGATGGATTTCCAAGAACATTACATCAAGCAGTAATGCTTCAGCCTATTTTAGAAGAGTTAGTTTGTGATGATTTAATAATTATTAATATTTATGCTGATGATGAAGTAATTATTAATAGATTAGCTCAGAGAAGAATGTGCAGTGCATGTCATAGTATTGTAAATCTTAATTTTCTAGAAAATGACTCTAAGTGTCCGACCTGTGGTTCTGAAAATACTTTTATTAAAAGAAAAGATGATGAGGAAGATGTAATTAAAAATCGGTTAGACATTTTTCATAAAACTACAAGACCGGTTTTGGACTTTTATTACGATCGAGCAAAAATATATACAATAGACGGTACTTTATCAGTTGAAGAAATTTCCAAAGAGATAATAGATTTATTAAACTAGATTTCTGATCGAGTTTTTAATTTAACCTTTATTGCTTTACCATTTTCCAGTTTAAAAATCTTAGCTTCAGTTTTTTTTACTAAGTCGTAATTATGAGTTGCGAATAATATTGCTGTCCCTCTAGAATTAATCTCATGTAAAATTGACATGATCTCACCAGAAGTTTGTGGATCTAAGTTACCGGTAGGTTCATCTGCTAAAATTAATTTTGGATTGTTTATTA
>CAYXXW010000519.1:0-2108 GCA_964469115.1 uncultured Melioribacteraceae bacterium | reverse complement strand
ATTAATTTTGATAGAGCGTTTGAAGCAACAATAAATGATTTTGCATGGAATAAATCTTACAGCCGTTCAATAGGTGTTGATATTAGGTATGTATTATTTATAACTCAAAAACTTGGTGGTGCAGATTATCTTCTTGATGAATTGGGAGTGTTGTGAGACTTTCAATTATATTTTATTTCTAATATAATAGAGTTATCGTATATTCAGATTCCTGTATCCAGCGGTAGTTGAAACCGGAATGACTAATTTTTAGCGTGGTATTTAACCTCAAATTTTCTTTAAATGATTGTTGTTATGCCGGTTTGTTTTTTTACAATACCGGCATCTCTTTAAAATCAAAAAAACTAAAAGAAAAGCAACTTTGGCTTTACTTAATCTTTCCAAATAAAATCAAAAAGCATATAGCCGGCAGTTAACATTATTACATCGTAACAGACAAGAACAGCTAACTCAACAAATGAATCGGAGATTAGATCGCCATCCATTGCAAATTTTGTTAGCTCCATTAAGGTAAGAATCAATGGAAGCAAAATTGGGAAAGATAAAACCGGGTAGAGCGTTCCCTTAGTATTTGCTTTTGAAATTATTGCAGCAATTAGGGTTGAAGAAACTGCAATACCGATACTCCCAAAAAGTAATGAAAGTAAAAACAAACCAAAATTCGAAATTACAAATGATTCAAAAAGCAGATAGTACAGAATTACTATTGCAATATTCATTATAAAAACAAGCACAAGATTAAAAGCCAGTTTGCCAAAATAAATTGTTGAAGGAGCCGCAATTAATTGAAGTGTAAGAGTTGTTCCCCTTTCCTCTTCTGAGACGAATGCTCTAGATAAACCCGACATTGCAGAAAAAAAGATCACCACCCAAAACAGTCCGCCCGTTAAGTGCTCGCTTACTTTTTCTTGACCTATTGAAAAAAGTATTACACTTATAGTTACAAGAATGAACATCGCCAAAGCATTAATCGCATAGCGCGTTCTTAATTCTGACTGCCAATCTTTTTTAAATACTGAGATAAATGTCATTTTTTAAAGCTATTGTAAAATTATTCTTAATTATTGTTTTTAAGTAAATAATTATCATCATGCTGAATTTATTTCAGCATCTGCTAAAGTCTCTACTAAATATTTTTAGATTCTGAAACAAGTTCAGAATGACATTTTGCAATTAGGCAACATAAATATTAAAACATCAACTTTTATAACTCTCAACTTCTAAAACTTCTTTGCATAAAGATAAATCGCTCTCCTCGTTTGAGGCAACAATAACTAAATTTTTCTTGCCTTCATTTTCGATTATTTCATAAACCTTATTTTTGCCGACTGTATCCAAATTGGATGTTGGTTCATCTAGAAACAAAATTTGTGGCGAATGCTGTAAGGCAAATATAAATTTCATTCTTTGTTTCATTCCGCTTGAATAACCTTTTACATAATCATCTTTACGATTGAATAAATTGAATTCATCTAATAAATATTTTGCTCTTTCTTTATCAAATTTAATTCCACGGATTTTTGCAAAGTGGTAAAGATTCTCTTCGGCAGTAAATTCATCGTAAAGAACCAAGTAAGGAGAAACAAATCCAATGTGATTATGTAGTTTTTCTTCAATAATTATTTTATCATCAGCCTTATGAACAACTTTACCGGCAGTTGGAGAAATTACTCCAGCAGCAATTTTAATTAGTGTAGATTTACCGGAACCGTTACTACCTGAGAACCCATATATGTTCCCATTGCTGAATTCATGATTTATATCTTTAAATATTAATCTTCTGCCAAATGTTTTGGTTAAATTTTGAAATGAAAGAGAATAGTTGATCATAAGGTAATAAATATGTTAATCACTAGAAGAAGACTTTGAAAAACCACATTCTGTCATATTGAGCAAAATGACTATTTGTCAGTAATTCAAAGTCTTCTAAAACATAGATTAAACTAATCTGTTATGATTCTGACAGATTAGTAAGAAAATTCTTAATTAAATATAACAAATTTACCTTTCTTAATTTTACCGTTGGCTTTAGTTACATATATATAAACACCGCTTGAAACTCTATTTCCGTTATTGTCACGTCCATCCCATTTAACAGTTATGTAATC
>CAYXXW010000518.1:0-2114 GCA_964469115.1 uncultured Melioribacteraceae bacterium | reverse complement strand
CAAAGAAATTAATTTTACAAAAATAAACAGCACAAATCATAGTTAATAACGATAGAAAAGTACGATCCATTGCTTTTCAGTAATAAGATAAGGAACTGGAACTATTAAGGTATGTGTGCTTAATTATTTATTGCACATCAAAGGGAGTTTCTATGCGTAAATTTCAAAAAGAATTATTTGGTGAAATGGAAGATGGGCAAAAGTAGAATTATTTACTTTAGTAAATTCAAATGGTATGAGTGTCTCAATTACAAATTATGGCGGTATCTTTACAAAAATTATTGTTCCAGATAAAGATGATAAAATGGGGGATGTGATCCTTGGTTTTGACAATATTGCGAGATATCTGAAAAACAACCTATATTTTGGGGCAATTATTGGTCGTCACTGCAATCGAATTTCCAAGGGAAAATTCACCCTTAATAATTTCAAATATTCACTTCCTATAAACAATGGATTCAATCACCTACATGGCGGTATAAAGGGATTTGACAAAGTACTATGGACTGCAACCGAGATTAATCAGGGAGATCAACTTGGGCTGGAACTTACCTATACCAGTCCTGATGGCGAAGAGGGATATCCGGGAACAATGCAGGTAAAAGTTATTTATATGCTTACGGATGACAATGAACTTAGGTTGGAGTATGAAGCTACCACTGATAAACCAACTATTTGTAATTTAACCAATCATACCTATTTCAATTTAAATAATGCGGATAATAGCAATATCTTGGAACATCAAGTAATGATTGATGCTGATAAAATCACACCAGTAGATGCAACACAAATTCCAACTGGCGAATTCATGCAGGTTGAGGGTACTCCATTTGATTTTAGGAAAACTGAAACGATAGGCAGTCGAATCGATGAAAAACATGAGCAGTTGCAGGGTGAACCTTATGGCTATAACCACAATTTTGTTTTAAATGGAAAAGCTGGTGAAATGCGTAAAGTGGCTATTGTTAGTGAAGCAACCAGCGGAAGAATGTTGGAGGTTTTCACGGAGGAACCAGGAATTCAATTTTATTCTGGTAATTTTTTGAATGGTACGATAACCGGTAAAGATGGTGTCTTATATGAAACCAGAACAGGTCTTTGTTTAGAAACCCAGCATTTCCCGGATGCACCAAATCAACTTGATTTTTCATCAAAAATCTTGAATCCAGGTGAAACTTATAAAACTGAGACCATCTACAAGTTTTCGGTAATCCAAAAGGTCTGATAATCTAGAAAAAAAAAACCTTAAAATATATTAAGCATATTTTGAAACAAAGGTATTATTCAAGTCTGTGTCTGTAAAACATTTTCTAATCATGATCGTTAAATCAAAACTCATAGAATCTTGGAATCTTTAGGAATATGATAGCACTGGATATATGGTTTTTTACAGGGAACCAGCTTTTATACGGACTAGAAACTCTTAAACATGTGGCGAAATATTCAGAAGAAATTGCAAGGATATTTAATGAATCACAATCCATCGAGTTTAAGTTTTATAAAAGCATTTAATGGTCAATGTCTTGCATAGATACAAAATAAAATTGGAGTAAAAAGAGATGTAATTAAAAAGCAGATGTTAATTGTTTAATTAGTAATAAATTAGTACTAAAGCAGAGATTAGAAAGTGATTATTAAGCGCAGAGATTAAAACTGATACAAATTTAAATCGCAAAATGATGATGCATAAAAATTCATCAAATCTATGAATCAATATTTAATAAGTAAAATCTAACATAATAATATCAGGAGATAAAATGGAATTTTCAATAATAGATTATGCTGTATTTATTGCATATATCATATTAATAGTGGGTCTTGGCTTATGGGTGTCAAGAGATAAAAAGGGTCATAAAAAAGATTCAAATGATTACTTCCTTGCAAGTAAATCATTACCATGGTGGGCAATTGGTTCTTCGCTGATTGCTGCAAATATTTCCGCCGAACAATTTATTGGAATGTCTGGTTCAGGATTTGCTCTTGGACTTGCTATTGCATCATATGAATGGATGGCAGCAATTACTCTTTTAATAGTAGCAAAATTCTTTTTGCCAATTTTTATTGAAAAAAACCTTATGACCATTCCGCAATTCATTGAGAAAAGATTTAGTACA
>CAYXXW010000517.1:0-2127 GCA_964469115.1 uncultured Melioribacteraceae bacterium | reverse complement strand
ATCACAATTATCATAATAAATTTAATTCAGCCAGAAGAGAGATAGAAAGTTATACATCCCCGCTTAATAAGTTACTAAAAACTCTAGATCATTCTGGTCAATATTAGCCAGAAATCTGTAAAACTACACTAAATACTTACAAAACAAGCTAAAAACCCTATATTTTATTTGGAATGATTTTGGGATAATAATATATCTAATTTTAGAAAAGTGAGTAATATGTCATTGCAAGAAATAAACCAATTTAAGTTATACCAACCAGAGAAATACTTTGTTTTGCCTGGAGAACAAAAAGAATTTAATTATTCAGATGGAATAGAAGAAGAAAAATACATTTTAGATTCAATATTTAATTCAGAAGATCGATGTTCCTCTTCGGATGAACTCAATAGAAAAATTAGAGATTGGTCCAGCAAATATCACTTATCTAAAGAAAGAGCAAATATAATTAGAGCTATTGATTTTGAGGATAAGAAAAAACTTAAAATTCTTGAAATCGGAGGAGGCTGCGGAGCAATTACAAGATATCTTGGAGAAGAATTTGGTCAAGTTGATACAATTGAAGGCAGCTCCTTCCGTGCGAAAATTATTACTGAAAGATGTAAAGATTTAGAAAACGTAAATGTTTTTTGCTCAAATGTATTTGACACTAAATTACCTCAAAACTATTATGATATAGTTGTGATGATTGGAGTTTTAGAATACTCTAATGTTTTTTCTAAGCTTGATAATAACCCAGAAGAATCAGCAAAAATGGTTCTTGAACTTTTAAATAGTTCAATAAAAAAAGATGGGAAAATTATTTTAGCAATTGAAAATAAATTTGGCTTAAAATATTTTTCAGGCGCAACTGAAGATCATACTGGAATCCAGTTTGATTCGATTATGGGTTATACAAAACCAAACACACCGGTAACTTATAGCAAAAAAGTTCTCCAAGAAATATTGGTAAAAGCCGGATTCGAAAATCAAAAATGGTTTTATCCTTATCCGGACTATAAACTTTCTAATGTATTTATTTCCGAGTTGGCTGAAAAGGATAAATCACTTTATGTTCATAACTGGATTGATACTCCGTTTTTGGATTCCGGTAAATCTTATAAAACATTATTTGATGAAAGACTTGCTATACCGGAAATATATAAAGCGGGCTTGCTGGGAGAATTGTCTAACTCATTTTTGATTTTTGCTGGTAAAAATAAATTGCTTCCTGAACAAAATTGGCTGATTAAAAAACTGAATGTACAGAGGCAAAATAATTTCTGCACTGAAATTAAGTTAGTAAAAAACAATAATGAGTTGCTAATAAAACGTCAATTACTATTTCCCCAAAAAACAAAATATGAAACTGAAAATCCAAAATACGCCCATAGAATAAGTGACGAGTTTTATATAAAAGGTGAATTATTAACTAATCAGTTGAACTCATATTTGGTAAGAGGTAAGTCACAAGATGGTTTATTAGAATATTCTCAAAAACTTAAGACATTTTTAGAGGAAAATTACTCAACCAAAAAATATGATAAAGAAGGATATTTAATCTTAGAGCCAAATTCAGTTGATGTCATATTTAGAAATATAATAATTACGGAAAATAATAAATGGGCAAGTTTTGATAATGAATGGATACACAATGATGAAAATACAACTATTGATTATGTTTTATTTAGGGCAATAATTGGGTTTTTAAATAGTTATAGTTTTCGATTATTTGCAAATCCCGAAACAGAATTTAAGAACAAGGTATATGATATCTTAACACAGATATTTGAACATTTTAACGAAGACAGATATTATGAATTAAAAATTAAGGAGGATCAATTTCAAGAATGGGTTAGCAAAGGAAAAAATAATGAAAAGGTTGTAATTGAAAACAAAAACTATATGAATGAAGGAGAACAATTGATTCATAAAGCAGAAGAATTAATTCAGCAAGAAAAATATACTGAAGCAGAAGAGATTCTATTGTCAATAATTGAAAAAGATATATTTAACGTTGATGCGCTTAATGATTTATCGGTTATTGCAATTATACAAAATAATTATAATGATGCACTTTATAATATTAAAAGAGTTCTTTCAACTGATCCAGAAAATGATGTGGCCTTAGGAAACTTAGATTACTTA
>CAYXXW010000516.1:0-2134 GCA_964469115.1 uncultured Melioribacteraceae bacterium | reverse complement strand
TTTTCCTTTCTCAAAAACGAGTTTTCAGAAAAGAGTTAGTCAGGATTTTATTCATAATTTATTCATTGTTGTCTTCATCTCCATCTGCAACCAAAACCCAACCTGAGAGAATGTCCAATTGAACAGCTGTATTTAATACCTCCTCTACTTTAGGTTTAATAACTTCAGGGTTTTGAGCATTTGTGATTCAATATTTAGCTTTAATGATTTTAGCCTTAGTTTTCTTCAAACTTTATAAATGGTAAGCTATTAAATTGTTCTTCTGAAATTCTTCCTATTCGATAATAAATCCATCCGTCTCTTTTTAATTTTAGCCATTCCCCATTCATCGATCTGCCAATAACAATATAAGATTCCGCTGGTTTAATAACAGATATTGACTCATATTCACTTCCAGGTCCCGAGCGGACATTAAGACTCATTTCATAATTCTCTGTTTTTGGATTTACTAATTGTATTTCAATCTTCCCTTGCTTTGATAATTTTGCATTCAACTTTTTTAAATCATTTTCTGTGAGTATTAATAACTTATTGTCTTTTGTGAGTTTGTAAATCTCAACAAGTTCTTCTAATGGAATCTTTGAGTCAGGATACTGTTCTAAGTAAATTTGAAGTATAGCAATAGCCTTATCATATTGCTTTCTATCTTTATAGAAACTACTCAATTGGATAAATTCCAATTCATCAAATGGGGTATATTCTAAAGTGTCTGAGTTATATTCTTTAAACACTGCATCTAAGTTTGTTGTCCCGTGTTCAATTATATATTTATTAAAATGATACATGACTGGGCTTTTATTCTTTTTAGGCTCCGATCCATTCATAATAGCAGTTAAACCATTTAAAACAATTCCAAAATTATTTGACATAAAAAAGTTTGTTAGTAGTGTGATTGAATAACCGCAAGATGCTGGATGTAAAAAATATGATATATATCCTGCTGGAGAAGCACCTCCATGTTCAATTATTTTCTCATTATTTCTATAATTTATATGCCAACCATAACCTTCACGAGTCTGATAAGCATTATCAAGAATTGCCGGCGTAAAAGCCCTGTCTAAAGATCTTCTTGAAATAAGAGTTGACTGACATAATTCTTGATGCCATTTATCTAAATCATTGACTGTTGTATATACTCCACCGTCCCCTGTAATTATTATATCCTTTTCACCTGAACTTATAAAGTTAACACCTATAGCTTTATTCTTGACTTCCTTCTCCTTGTTATCATAAACAACACTATTTGTCATTCCCAGCGTTTGGAATATTTTCTCAGAAATAAATTTGCCATAAGATAAACCTGAAATCTTTTCAATTATCCGTCCTAATAAAAAGTACCCACTATTAGAATACATTGCCATTGTACCAGGTTCAAAATTTAATTCCTCAACTATTAGCCTTTTCATAATCTTTTCAGACGATAAATCTTCATTAAACATTGCCAACTCATTTGCATAATCCGGAATTCCTGATTGATGACATAAAAGATGGTGTATTGTAATCTTATTAGCATATGCAGGAAAATCCGGAAAAAATGCTGAAAGAGAATCTGTGTAAGATAGCTTTCCATCCTCTTCCAAAATCATAATGGCCATTGCTGTGAAAGATTTGGTAAGCGATCCTATATCGAACTTTGAATCAATCTTTAAAGGAACATTGTACCAGATATCCGAATACCCTAAAGCTTCCTTATACAATATTTCATTCTTTTTTGATACCAAAACACAACCATTAAACAGCCCAGATTCATAAGAATGTGTCATGAATCGATCTATCTGCTTAATAATATTTTCATTGCTTTGAGAATTGGCAATAGATGAAACAATAAGAAGAATGAATGTGAAAAAGGTAGGTACTATTGATTTTTTTTTCATACTATTAATTTTTTAAGAATAGGTTTATAGAGTTCTAACAAAATTTATTCTTTAGATTTTGATTCTTCAAGAATCTTAGAAACAAGCCTATAATGTTCAACAATATCATTGTTAATCAATACAAAAGTATTGGTTTAGTCTCTTATCTTTGTTAATCATTGGTTAATCGAATGTTAATAGTGGCACTAGCGTTGGCTCTGTCGCCTCAACGGAGGTAAAACCAAAAATTTCTTAGTTTAGTTAAAACAAAAGATGGGTTG
>CAYXXW010000515.1:0-2139 GCA_964469115.1 uncultured Melioribacteraceae bacterium | reverse complement strand
ATTTTTTCCGATAGTTTTAATTGTATTTTATAGTGAAAGAATTTTATATAGAAAGAATCAATTGCGTGCTATTGAAATTATTGATGAATTAAAAATAAATCAACGGACTGAGCAGACTCGAAACACGGATGTGATTTATACATTTGCTAAAAATACCAAAGACGAATTAAAAGTTACTGAAAATGAACTATTGTATATTAAGGCAGAAGGTAACTATTGCTTAATTGTATATGTAAAAGAATCAAAACTATTAAAACATTTAATTCGAAGTAGTTTAAAAGAAATTGAACATCTTATTAGTAAATCAGATCAATTTCTTAGATGTCATAAATCCTATATTATAAATCTTAATAAAGTATTAGATGTTATAGGGAATGCAAAAGGATATATATTTTGTTTAAAACATGAGTGTAAAATTCCTTCATCTCGAAATATATCCAAATCATTGATAAATAAAATACGAAATTATAAGAATTAAAATTAGTAGCCTTCCGCTTTATACCATTGCTTTCCCTTACATCACATAAATTATTTTTGTGCAAAAACCTTTGATATTTTTGTTGCATCAAAATTTATGTGAAATGAAAAATATATATTCTTATAATTTTATGGTCAGAGTGATATTTCTTTTAATCACTCCTGTTTTTTTCCAATATTTTGCATTGGGCTTTATCTGGCATTCAATTTTTTAGGGGAGTAATTACCTTTGTCGTAGTTGTTTGGGCGATGCTGATTATTTTATCACCCTTAATAGGTAGAGTTGGCTGTGGTTGGTTTTGTTTTATGGGGACTGCTAGCGATTTATCATCTCAACATTCTATTTTTAAGAATAAATGGAAAAACCAAAATTATGGCTACGTTTATTAAACCTATTTTTATTCTTTTCTACTGCCATAATATTCTATTTTCTAAATGTACCCAAAGGATTAATAACGAATTCTGAATGCATATTATGTGGAAAATGTATTGAAGTTTGTGAGCAAAATGCTATCACATTCAAATTTGTATGGAATAGGGAAAATTATAAAAATAATACTCCTGATGTCTTAACTATGATAGGTGAAAGAAATAAAATAAAAAAGGATCTAATCAAATGAAATTATCAAAAAGAAATATTGTAATTGTATCGCCAGTTTTTATAATTCTGGCAAATCTCCTTGTTGCATTAGCATTTGGAAAAATTATTGGGAAATGGGCATTTATGCCAATGGTACTAATTGGCTGGTGTGTTTGGTTATTCTTTATTTTAAAATATGGGGGAATTCAGTCTATTAAAAAATGGTTGGGAAGACCAAAAAGTGGAATTGGATGGGGTATTCTTGCTTTGATAATTGGACTTATTAGCCTACCATTATTTCTTAGACACTATGAATTATTAAAGGGCTGGACAATTTGGCTTCCGTGGATTTTATTAGCATTAATTAATCCATGGATTGAAGAATTCTATTGGCGTGGACTGCTTTTGGACTACACCAAAAATTGGCCTAACTGGATTTCTGTATTATATGTGAGCATACTTTTTGCGGCAAATCATATTGCATTTGGAATAAATTCTGATGTGAATAATGGATTTGAAGTTGTTATTTCTACACTTATAATGGGGGTTGTTTGGGCTATTATTTATAAAAAAACCAAAAGTTTAAGATGGACAATATTTTCGCATTTTTTAATAGATTTTTTCGGTGTTTCTTCAGTAGCTTTTTTAGATCTGTTTGATAAGGTGAGTTTTTAGATAGAAAAATATTTGCTAATAAATAAGCTTTATCCAATTCCTAGAGGCCAAAGTCAATGCAGAACTAAATTTTCAACAAAAAGCTGCATTAATTACATTACCTAGACAAGGACATGATGGAATGACATTTAATCAGGATTATAGAATTGAATTGCAAAGAATTTTAAATAAGAAATAAACGAACGCCCAACAATGTATATAGTTTATAGCGGCATATTAGTAAATTCAGGCAGTGTAGCATTTATTGGGCTCCGCCAAATCTGCCGATTTGACTATTTTAAAGGTCGCAAATTTGGCTCATTGCGTAATTTAAACATTATCGCTTTGAAGTCCGCTACAAAACCATATACGTGTCGTTAGCGTTCATTGAACGGAATACAATCACAAAAATTGAATATTAATTTTAA
>CAYXXW010000514.1:0-2147 GCA_964469115.1 uncultured Melioribacteraceae bacterium | reverse complement strand
GCGGAGAAGACATTAAAGCTACTTATGAGCTATATAAGATTTGGGATGAGTTTATTAATATTTAGTTGGATTTATATAAACCTCGGAGGTTTTTAAAACTTCCGAGGTTTTAACATATTGGTAAAATTATTTTTTCAATTCTTCAATCAATGCTGGAACAACTTCAAATACGTCACCGGCAATTCCATAATCCGCAATATGAAAAATTGGTGCGTCGGCATCTTTGTTTATTGCAACTATATATTTTGAAGAACGCATACCGGCAATATGCTGAATCGCACCGGAAATACCAAGAGCTATATATAAATTAGGGGAAACTGTTTTACCTGTTTGTCCAACTTGTTCTGCATGAGGTCTCCAACCGGCATCAACAACTGCACGCGATGCACCAACTGCTGCTCCTAATACTTCTGCCAGATCTTCAACAAGTTTAAAATTATCCGGTTCTTTTAATCCTCTGCCACCTGAAACAATAATAGATGCTTCAGCAACATCAAGTTTACCTTCAGCCTTTTTAACTTCTGTAACTTTATAGGATAGATCGGGAGCTTCAATAGACTTTTCAATAACTTCAGCTTCACCTCCGGATGATTCACCGGGATTAAAAACATTAGGACGAATAGTAAAAACTTTATTTTCAGAATTTACCTTAACGTCAATTAAAGCTTTCCCAGCGTAAATTGGTCGTGTTGCTAAAATATTTCCATCGGTTACTTCAAGTGCAACAGAATCCATGGCTATTCCAGCACCTAACTTTACCGAAACTTTAGGAGCTAAATCTTTACCCATAGCTGTATTCCCGAATATTAGAACATCAGCACCGCACTCTTTAGCAAAATCTGCAACCGCTGAGGCATAACCTGAAGATGAATATTTTACAAGATCTGCATTTTTTAGCACCGTTACTTTTGTAATTCCAAATCCGCCAACGGTATTTAAGTCTGCTACATCATTACCGACAACCACTGCCTCAACTTCGCATCCAATTTTTCCGGCTAAATCTGATCCTGCTTTAGAAGCTTCTAAAGAAACTTTTTTTAATTTACTATCTCTTTGTTCTAGAACAACTAAAATTTTCTTTGCCATATCAATCTCCTATATTACTTTTGCTTCTTCTTTTAGCAATCTAACTAATTCCGGCACAGCACTAGCATCACTACCAATAACTTTACCGGCTTGTTTACCTTGAGGGTTCTTCATTTCAACAACCTCAATTTTATTTTCAGAAGAAGCTGCTTCTTTCTCTTCAATAGTTTTTCTTTTAGCTGCCATTATCCCTTTCAAAGAGGCATATCTTGGTTCATTTAATCCTTTCTGAGTAGTAATTACTGCAGGCAGATTGGTCTCTACAACTTCCTTACCTCCTTCAATTTCACGCTCAGCAGTAATTTTATCACCATCAATGTTAAAACCGACTACCACACTTATACAATTATAACCCAATATTTCTGCAGTTAACTGACCTGTTATTGAGTTATCATAATCAACTGCTTGTTTACCCATAAAAACAAGTTCAGCACCTTGAGTTTTAATTTCTTCAGCAAGAGCATGAGCTAAGCTGAACGAATCTCTGAAACCTTCGTCTTTTAATAATACTCCAGAATCAACTCCCATAGCCAATGCTTTTCTAATACTATCTTTATTTGAATCTCCACCCAAACTTATTGCTACAACTTCGCCGCCAAGTTTTTCTTTTGTTTTTAATGCTTCCTCAATCGCAATTTCATCGTAAGGATTGATTATGTAAGTTATATCGGATGGATCAATTGATTTGTTGTCCCCTCCAATTTTAATTTTGGATGCTGTGTCGGGAACGTGACTAACGCAGACAGCAATTTTCATAATTCCTCCATTTAAACATGTTAACTAGAAAATTAAAATTTAATCCAATTATTTAAAATCTAGAATTGAAATAAAATTGATATTATTTGAAAAATAAATATTGAGTCTAATTCTGCAAGATACTAATAGTCTTTTAAAAAATCTAAGAAATTGAAATTTCAATTTGTGGGTGAATTGTTGAATTGGTTGATTTTGATTTCTACAATAAGGATTCTGATCAAAGTGTAGATGATTTTGATGGATTTCACGAAGACGAAGGTAATCCCTACGGGGATCGTGAAATCAATCCCGAGTTTATCGTGCAA
>CAYXXW010000513.1:0-2150 GCA_964469115.1 uncultured Melioribacteraceae bacterium | reverse complement strand
AGTCCAGATTATACGAGTAGTGCAGCAAGTATCAATGGTGATGATGCAATTGAATTATTTAAGAATGGATCAGTTGTTGATGTTTTTGGAGATATTGATGTTGATGGAAGTGGGCAACCATGGGATCATCTTGATGGATGGGCATACCGAGTAAATCAGACAGGGCCAGACGGTTCAACCTTTGTACTTGGGAACTGGTCATTTAGTGGAATAAATGCTTTAGATGGAGAAACTAGTAATAGCACTGCTGCAACTCCTTTCCCAATTGGTTCATATATTCGTGGGACAGTAACAACACCCGATCCGCCGGTCGCATTAGAAGAATCAAATGTAACACATGAAAGCTTCACAGCAAATTGGAATTCATCTTCTGGAACTACTAACTATCTTCTTGATGTTTCCGAGTTTGATACATTTTCAAGTTATGTAACCGGTTATGAAAATCTTAATGTTGGCAGCCTAACAAGTTATGAAGTTACAAATATAGATTCCGAAACAGATTATTTTTACAGAGTTAGAGCGAGTAATTCAGCAGGTACATCGGACAATTCAAACGTAATTTCAGTTACAACCGGCGTTCAACCAAATACTACGGTTCAATTTACATCTGCTATTGGTTCTGTTCTAGAAACGGGCGGGACCTATAATTTAGTGGTTTCAATTTCAAACCCCTCAGCAACTGTTGCAACTACAGCAAATGTAGTTTTAACAAATGGAGAATCTTCAGACATAAATGGATTTACCAGCAGTTCTATTTCATTTTCTGCAGCCAGTTCAGAAAATCAGATAGTTATGCTTACAATAACTGATGATGGAATTACAGAAGGGAACCAAACTCTAACTTTTGCAATTCAAAATGTTGGCGGTGGTAACCTTGCTGAGGTTGGTACCCATACAGATTTTAGTTTAACAATTATTGAATCAGCCGGCGGTGATTACTATGATGGAATAGATCCAAACCGTTCAACATTTTTGACTGACCTTAAAAATAGAATTAGAAATCCATATACTTGGGTTCCTTATTCTCAGTATGATGAAACAAATATTGTAGACTTTGCTTCATTTGATAATGGTGATGGAAAAAGAGCAGTTTACTGTGTTTATTCTCATTTCAAGTATACCTATACGGGAAAATTTGTATGGGATGTCTTTAGTAGAGAACACACTTTCCCACATAGCTGGATGCCGACAAATCGAGCTGATGAACCAATTGAACGAGATGAATATGCGGATCAGCATCATCTTTTCCCTACGAATCAAGATGATGCGAATGCAGTTAGGAGTAATCATCCGCTAGGAATTGTTACAAATATTACAGATGCTTTTGTAGAAGCCAAATTTGGAACTGATGCAAGCGGCAATACTGTGTATGAACCTCGTGATCAACATAAAGGTGATGCAGCTAGAGCAATTTTGTATATGATTGTTCGGTACGACGACATTGATGGATACGATTGGGGATTAAATTGGGTTAATGCAAATTCCGGAAGAGATCCTCAAGATTTAGATTTGCTGCTTACTTGGCATAATCAAGATCCGCCAGATCAATGGGAATTGGATAGAAATGATTACGTCCAGTCAATCCAAGATAATAGAAATCCATTTGTAGATCACCCTGAATATGTTAATTATATTGATTTTTATGAAGTTGAGTATCTTTCAAATAGTTTGTTCTTCTCTGAATATGTGGAAGGAAGCTCAAACAATAAAGTATTGGAAATATTTAACAATACTGGTTCTGCTGTTGATTTAAGTATAGCAGAATATAAAGTTGAAATTTATTCAAATGGAGCAGTTACTCCTTCAAATACTATTAACCTAAATGGTTTAATTCTAGACGCTGCTGTTCATATTATTGCAAATACTAATTCTGATGCCGCTATATTGTCAGTTGCAGATGAGACGTCCGGAAGCATAAATTTTAACGGTGATGATGCAGTCGCATTAGTTAGAGGTACTGAAATTGTTGATGTAATCGGTCAAATTGGTTTTGATCCTGGTGATGAATGGGGAACAGGAGAGATATCTACACAAAACAACACAATTAGAAGAAAATCTTCAATTGGTATTGGGGATTCAGATGGTTCTGATGAATTCGATCCATCTGAAGAATGGAATGGATTTGCTCAAGATACATTTGATGGTTTAGG
>CAYXXW010000512.1:0-2153 GCA_964469115.1 uncultured Melioribacteraceae bacterium | reverse complement strand
ATAAGAATCCATTGGCAGATCCCTTCCTTTTGATGTTCCATCCCAGGGCTCCTCATAAACATTTTCAGATCTGAATACAAGTCTGCCCCACCTGTCAAATATCTCTAAAATAGCACTACCAAAAAACATCATATGTGGAATATTCCAAACATCATTCTGACCATCGTAATTACCAGGTGTTATTGTGTTTGGCATATCTTGAAAAAGTGCTTCATAATTGCATTGAAATAATATCATTGTATCATTTCCCCAGCATAAATGATCTGTTTGCACTTCAACAGCAATTGTATCTGGTGATTCAGTACCATTAGGATTTAAAATATACTCCCAATCAAATGATTCTTGTAAATAATCTGAGGCTGAATTGGTCCATCTGTAATAAGCAAAATTTCCCGGATTCAGTGCATAAGAACTACCCTCGTCACAAAGAATTGTATCATTTCCAAGCAAATTAGAATCAGGCAGTGGATAAACTTCTAATGATACTGTGTCGTACCTTGTACAACCAAAACCATCAATTACTCTAACCCAAACATCTTCGCTGCTTTTTCCTATATAATAACTCTCTGTACTTCCATCCTGCCATAAAAAGCTAAAATCAGGTTCATGATGCTCTCCTGCATCAAAAATCACTGAATCCTCATCACAAATTTCCACAAATTCATTACCAAGATCAACATAGGGGGCCATAATTTCAATGTCTGCAACAGATGGAAAGTTACTGCAATTAAGGCTGGTTATTTCCAATACTTCAAGCTGAACAGTACCGGTGGCATAACCCCATCTGATGGTGATAGAATCTGTGCCATTTCCATCAATAACAGTTCCAAATGCCGGATCAAATGACCAGATAAATTCAGAATCATCAAATCCATCGACACCATAAACCTCCTGGCTTTCAGCACAGACAGTCCCCAAATCTGAGGACTGTCCATTGCTAAAAACTGTAGATATTATCAGGATTGATGCTATAAGTAATATTTTATTTGAGATAGTCAATTGCTTGTAATTAATTACTTAATAAAACCCTATAGACAATCAATTTGTTAAATTATCAATTTACTTCTAATATACAAAGGTATTAGGTATATGATATATCGGTCCTGTACTTGGACTTGGATTCACAATAAATACCACGCTATTGTTAGTAAAAGCTAAATAATTTTCATTTGTAGCACCCAAAATATAATCAGATTTATGTGAAATATTTGATAGAAAATCTAAATTGGCTGCTCCAGCACCTTCACCAGTTCTGGCCACTGTATAAGTGTATCTTGTTCTTGCTCCAGCTACAAGTGCTAATGCATCTGAACTAAAAGTAAATGTAAAAGCAGGAGTTGCAGCATTAAAAGCAGCAGCTGTTAATGTTCCAACATTTCCTGTACGAACCTTAGATGCTAAAGGAAAATCCTGTATAACAGCTTCAGGTGTGGGAGTAGCTGTTACACCACCTGCACCATTCAAATTTTCAACAGTTCCTGTAATCTGGAAAGAATAAGAACCTAGTGTATTAGGCACACCTTCATTAAATGCAATAGTTACTGTCTGAGCAGCCTGAGCTCCACAAATCTGATATTCAGCATTTGCAACATCTTCTACCCATCCAACACCTGGGGCTATTGAAGCAGTACCTGTTGGAACAGCTACAGCTGTAACATCCATTGCCGTGGGTGTTGCGTCAGTACAACCACCAAAAGCAGCAGGGGCCTGTTCTGCAACATTTACTGCATAAACACCGGCAACTGGAAACAATATTGTAGCATAGTTAGCTGGAAAACCACCAACCGGAGATGTCACTGTAGCAGCAGTACCTGGATCTGTTGGAACTGTCCAGTTCCATACAAAGCCTCCTGTAAGTGTAGATGCCGCCGCATAAGTTGGGTGATAAACAGCATCCGGATCAGCATAATAACCCATCGTTGCACCAACGGTTACATATTCTATGTCAGCCGGTGCTAGGTCCGTAGCATCATAATCAGTGTAATTAGCATCAGGAATACCCTGAGCCATTACTCCTCCTGCAAAAAATGCAGTAACTGCAAATGCAGTTAAAATTCTTCTAGTCATTTTCTTCATAATACCTAATTTTAATTTAAACAATTATTTTTTGTGAGATTTTTTGAAATTTTAATTGTAAATGATTCAAATTGATT
>CAYXXW010000511.1:0-2159 GCA_964469115.1 uncultured Melioribacteraceae bacterium | reverse complement strand
GAACTATCTTGGAATGATAATTCTGATAATGAGAATGGATTTATATTAAGAAGAAAAAATGGGAGTGATTCTAAATTTGCCATCTTAAGTTTATTAGATGAAAATATAACAAGCTTTACTGATAATACCATTCTGGAAGGCAAAAAGTATTCATATGTTGTCTCCGCATTTAATTCATCCGGAGAAAGTTTTATTTCTAATATTGCTAATAAAACCACGAGTTTGCAGAACCCTGTTGATTTGAGTGGTTTAGTGAATGTTAATGGTTATGTTGAGCTTAATTGGATTGATGTATCTCAAAATGAATCAGGTTATATTATACAAGGTAAATCTGATCATCCAGATTCAAATTATAAGTTTCTCGGGTCGGTAAATAATGATGCGCAAAACTATTTAGATACTTCTCCAAAATATTATACTCCTTTCAAGTATCGAGTTTTTGCTTTCACTGTCGATACTGTATCTGACTTTAGTAATGAATTCAGCTTAAATGTTGTTAGTTCTGAAGAAATTACTAATACTATTCCTAATGATTATTTACTTAAACAAAATTATCCCAATCCTTTTAATCCTACTACAACTATTGAATATGAACTTCCTCAGTCTTCGGAAGTGAAATTAACAATATTTAATTCCATTGGGGAAAAAGTAATTGAGTTAGTAAATAAAAAGCAATCATATGGTTATTATAAAATCAATTTTGATGGCTCAAATTTAAATTCAGGAATATATTTTTATGTACTTGAGGGACTAGGGCATAACAATAATCTATCTTTTAGGGAGGTGAAAAAATTAATTCTTCTGAAATAAAACACAATAAAAAAACCAACTATCTCATTAAAAAATTACAACAACCTTTCGATAATTTAATAAATAAAAAGATATAAATTCATTGGATAAAAAATTATAGTGATTTATAATAATAAAATTATCATATTAGAATAATTGTAAATATAATTTAATGAAATTATCTAAGTATTTTCTTTTCTTATGAATAATTTTGTCATATATCAATACAGTAATTCTTTTTTGTCTACAATAGAGAAACATATTAATTTTAATTAAACTTATTAGGAGAGAGTTAAGTGAAAAAACAATTTAATATTTTAGTCATATTATTGCTATTAGCAGTACTTAAAACAGGATTTGCACAAGCTCCTGTTATTACTAATCCGGATAATCAAACAGTCACAGAAGAGAACGCGGCAACATTTTCGGTAACAGTGACTTCAGGCACCGAACCTTATAATTATCAATGGCAGCTTTCCATCACACAAAATGTTGATGATTTTTCAAATATTAGCGGTGCAAATAGTTCATCTTATATGATTGCTTCAACTGCTTATTCAATGAATGATTACTGGTATAGATGTATTGTTAGTAATGATTCTGGAACAGTAACTTCTGATTATGCAATTTTAACTGTAAATCCGGCATTGCCTACAATTACTTCTCAGCCTACCAACCAATCTATAAGTTTAGGCGAATCAGCAACTTTTAATATTGTTGCTACAAGTAGTGTTGGATTAACCTATCAATGGTATGCAAATGATGTTTTAATTCCCGGAGCCAGTGAGGCAACTTACGTTACACCAGAAATAGATGATGCGGCCGCAGATGGGACACTATTCCTTTGTAAAGTTAATAATACTGCTGGAACAGTTGACAGTGATGAAGCAATTTTAAGCGTTGCAATTCCAAATGAAAGAGTCACAAACTCCTTACAGGTATTATATGATTTTAAAGACGGAAGCGGTACAACTGTATCCGATGTTTCAGGGGTAGGAACTCCTCTTGACTTGTCAATAAATAATCCTTCAAGTGTAAATTGGACAACAAAAGGACTTAATGTAACATCAGAAGTGAGGATAAAATCGACTGAAGTTGCCTCGAAAATTTCTGATGCTTGTACTGCATCAAATGAGATTACTTTTGAAGCTTGGATATTACCAAGCAATATGACTCAAAGAAATGTTTATGCTCGTATTATGACCATTTCTAATACAGATATTCATGAAAGAAATATTTCATTAATGCAATACGGAAATAATTATTATACACAATTGAGAACTGATTCCACAAATCTGAATGGTAATCCTCCAATTTTTAGTTCTGGTAATTCACAGCAATTGACCCACTTTGTTTACACCAGGGATGCA
>CAYXXW010000510.1:0-2160 GCA_964469115.1 uncultured Melioribacteraceae bacterium | reverse complement strand
CTTCAACGGCCTATGTTCTTCCAAATGATCAGGAATTGATGTGCAATTTCAGAATTGAAACTGAATTAGGATTTGAAGAACAATTGTTCAACTGGATGGTCGTTGGATATGATTATTTCAAGACAATGGAAGTTCCGATTATTGAAGGCAGAGACTTTAATAAGGATTTAGCATCTGATGCTAATTCCGCTTATATAGTAAATGAATCTTTTTTAAAACACTTTGGGTGGGAGAGGGCAGTTGATAATAAAATGCAGATCATAAACGGGGGATACTTTAATTGGCCTGAAGGGAAGATAATAGGAGTTGTAAAAGATTTTAACACTGCTTCATTACACAAGGAGATCGAACCAATGATATTTGTTTTACTTTCCGGTGGCTACCTGAATATTCGTGTTGACGGGGCAAATATTGACAATACATTAATGAATATCAATAGGGCATGGTCTGATATAGCTCAGGATACAGACTATGAATTCTTTTTTATGAATGATCATCTGTCTGCTTCCTATAAGACTGAAACAAATCAATTTATGCTTGTTAAGATATTCTCGGTTATCTGTATTATTTTATCTTGCCTGGGTCTGATAGGCTTATCTGCCTATACTATAGCACGGAGAACAAGAGAAGTGGCTATCCGTAAGCAGCTGGGTGCATCAATTGTTCAAATAATTGTGGTTCTGTTTAAAGATATTGCTGCTTTAATCTTAATAGCAATTTGTATTACTATACCATTATCCACCTGGGCTGTGAATTTATGGCTCGACAGTTTCGCGTACAGGATAAATATAGGGTTTCTGATATTTATAATTTCAGGTCTGATTGCTTTCCTGATTGGTTTCTTATCAGTTTTATATCATTCACTGAAGGTTGCTTATATTAATCCTGTTGAGGCATTAAAATATGAATAATCCTGGTCCAGTCAATTTTACCAGTAGAAGAAATCAGATAGTGGATAGTTGCTGAGATAGCCTGGTCAATCCAATATTGATAAAGAGATTTTTTTAAATTCAATTGGTATAAGCTAATTGTTTTCACTTTATCTTTATTCACTATATTTGTTGTCAGGATGTTGAAAATTAAACCAAAGCTTAAACAATCATATATCTTTGAGTTAACCAAAGTAGGTGGATTGTTGGTTTATGTCTTCATCTCCATATTTGCTTTGTTAATCAATCCATATTTTAACACAGATATTAGTTCTATTTTATTCACTAATCTCTCAAGATTAATTTCAGGCTATATCATAGTGTCACTCCTGTTTCAGGTTCTCAAATATTTAACTATTAGGAATTTGATAACAAAAAGATTGTTCTACGTCCTTCTCTTGCCCGGATGTTATATTTTTTCAGTTATATGGATCATTCTATTTGATATTATAAGTTCTCTTTTCCTATCCCACCCTTTATCATTTGACACACTGCATTTCGTCAAAGCTTTTAGCTTTCTGTACATTGTTATCGCGTTTACTGGTCTCTATTTTCTTATTAATCATTGGATTAACTTAAAAAAGCAAAAAGAGATGACCTTACATGCAACAAGCCTGGCCAATGAGGCGCAATTACAAATGTTACGTTATCAGATTAATCCACATTTTCTGTTTAATGCATTAAATACTATTCGATCAATGGTGGAAGAGGACAAGACTATAGCACGTAATATGATTACGGAATTATCCAATTTCTTTCGTTATTCATTATCGCAAAATGGAACTACGGATATTTTAGAGAATGAAATAAAAGCTATTAAAAATTATCTTGAAATTCAGAAAATCAGGTTTGAAGAAAAGTTGGAAATAATTTATGATATTGATGAAAAACTTTATCAATTGAAAATACCTTTCTTTATTATTCTTCCTCTTGTTGAGAATGCTGTAAAATTTGGATTAGAATCGAGTAAAATGCCACTTAACATAAAGATTAGTGCCAAGGCAAACAGTCATCTTGAAATCAGTGTTCACAATACAGGCCGCTTAATTGAGAATAGCAAAAGTATTGATGGAACAAAAACAGGCATAGAAAATACAAAAAAACGTTTATCGCTTTACTTTCCCAATAATTACTCGTTTAAGCTATATGAGCAAGACTCGTGGGTTATCGCTCAAATTATCATCAAGGATTTTAGAAGTTTAATTGCAGAATAAAAATGAAAGAAATACAT
>CAYXXW010000509.1:0-2162 GCA_964469115.1 uncultured Melioribacteraceae bacterium | reverse complement strand
ATCTTTTTAGTTTCTACAAAATCACCTGCTTGCAAACGATAGAAGTATATTCCGCTTGTTAAGTTATAGCCATCAAAATCTAACTTGTAATTACCTTGTAGTTGTTCTTTGTTTACAAGTTTTGCTACTTCACTGCCCAATACATCAAATACCTTTATAGTAACGCTACTTTGTTTTGGGATAGAATAATTTATTGTTGTAGCTGGGTTGAATGGATTTGGGTAGTTTTGTTCTAGTCTATATTGATTAACCAAAGTCGTTTGTTCTTCAACAGGCACAAGTTGCGAATCATTAAAGGAACCAGGAGTTGGAGTTGAAATTCCCCAAGTAAAAGAGGAAAAGTCTGTTCCTTGACCAGAAAGTGAAATTGAGTTACCTGCAGCGGGAGTAATTCCAATATCAGTACTTGTAGAATCTTTCCACAGTCCTTCAACTGCAGTAACAGGTCCACCCCAACTAATAAAATAATCTGAAAATCTTAAACTATCGTATGATAGTGCAATTGCTCCGTGATTATCTGGTAAAACATCTCCGCTAAATTCATATGAATAAACTGTAAAACTATCAACAGTTTCTCCAACTGTAAATAAATCAAGTGTGGTAGATTCAACTTCATTGCCACTACTGTCATAAACTGATAAACTGTATAATTCTGGATCACTAAAATTGTCGGTTACAATAAATTCTACAAAATCATTATTAGCTAAATTATTTGCAGATTTGGGAAGACCGTTAGTCGTACTAAATTCATTTGGCCAGATAGGACTAAAAAGGAACTTGATATTTTTTCCTTCAAGAGTATTGTTTGATAAATCATTATCCCCATCAAATTCCGCTATTATAGAATAATTTAAAAATTTATTAAAATCTGAGACAGGAATCAGTCGTCCAGGAGTCTTTGCCCATTGAGATAATTCTATTATAGCATCGGGTTCAATTTTAGGTGCTTTATCAAATAAAACATTAATTTCATAATAATCTTCACCAATATTTGCCCCACCTTCAAATAAAGCATAAATGCTATATTCACCCTCACTAATTGTGACGCTTCCCTTATTTTGTACAAGTATTTTAATAAGAAAATCTGTCCTATGATAATATTCAGCCATTGGTTTAGGTAAAATAATACTATGAAGAACTAGATCTTTATTGCTTACAAAAAACTGTAGAGTTAATAAATCATTCTCGGAATTTATTTCTTGATCATAAAAGGTTTCAACATATAATGTGTATGTCCCTGCCTTAGTTGGATTAAAGTTTGAAGCACTTATAATTGGATAGCAAGTAGGTCCGTTTGCTTCAAATCCTTCTATAGTTTCAGTATATACTTCTTGTCCAGTTGGATTAATAATAGTAATATCAACACGCCATTCACCTGCAGCTGCGGGGTAATCATAACCAAGACAAATATCAAACTGAATTGGTATTGGGGAACCTAAGCTGTACTTATCACCATTAGCAGGTTTAACATTAGATGGATAAAAATCATTTGCAGCAACAGGAATTGTTAAAAGAAAATATAATAATACCACGCTAAATATTTTCATTTGACCCAACAATTTATAATTGCCTTTAAATCCTAAATATTTATTAAAGAACTGAACGATTAAAAAAAATGATTGGTAGAAATCTATACTATTGTTATTCTTCAAATTCATATCCACTCCTTTTATTGATGAAAATGTTCTTCAAAATCATTTATTGATACCATGAATCTATAACTTCTCAATAAGTTAACTTATTTAATAATTAGAAACAAGACATGATGTCATTTATTTTATTAGAATAATATAAAAATCTTTAAAATAATTTGTGTTCATTAATATTTTGAGTAAACGTATTTTATCCTACAACACATTACTGTGTGTGATTTCTTATAAGTAGGTTCGTAAATTATTCATTTCAAAGGAAATTGCTCCAGTAAAAGGGGGTGTATACAATAAAAAACCCGCAATTTGCGGGCTCTTTAGTAAATCTATTTTATTGTTTATTACTTCATCAACAACATCTTCTTCGTTTCAACAAAATTTCCACTTCTAATAGTGTAAAAATACATTCCACTAGAAAGG
Source organism: uncultured Melioribacteraceae bacterium (assembly GCA_964469115.1). Lineage (GTDB taxonomy): Bacteria > Bacteroidota > Ignavibacteria > Ignavibacteriales > Melioribacteraceae. Next base: position 93 of record CAYXXW010000509.1, on the reverse strand, counting down.
TCACTTGCATCAAATGTATGTGAGTAATTGCCAGCGGATTTGAATCCATTATCTAATACTGCTACTTCTGAACCTAATGCATCATATACACTC
>CAYXXW010000508.1:0-2165 GCA_964469115.1 uncultured Melioribacteraceae bacterium | reverse complement strand
TCATTCATATTCGATGCAACAGTTAAAATTCTATTCCTTGATCTATTGCCCGAGCCTGAAACCCAAGTGAAAAAACCTTTTAATGCATCTCCTAATCCTGTGGCTTTTTGAATATTACCAACTTTATTAAAACTTGTTTTGGTTAATAATCTGTCTGCACATTCTTCTACAGGTTCTTGATATTCTTGGAGACTTGCAATTTTTTCAAAAATAAAATCAATTTCTTCATATGTTAATTCATCTCTATCAAAAAATTTAGTTGTATAATTTTTTGAAAAGACCTTCATGATATCGTAAGTTACTGATTGCTTAACTGCGGCGAATTCAGTAATAACTTCAATCTCCGTCCTTGCTTCAGTTTTGATTTCGGGACCACTGGTATTGTCCCCATCGTCACAACTCACAAACATTAAAATAATGGTTAAAAATACTAGGTAAGCAAAATTTGCTCTTACTTTTTGATTTGTTGGTTCAGTGTTCATTTTATACTCTATATTTGTTTAGGGTTTTCCAACATAAAATAACTTAAATAATCAGATAAACTATCTAGATAAAGACCTCTTATTATTCTACGCTATAATCGAAAATTTAATTACAAATATTAAGTTTGATTTTAGAATTAAAAGATTAAAATTATGATGAGTGTGTCAACTTAAAAGATTTTAGTGACTTTCTTTACACTTAGATTTAATTTTATGCAAGATATGGTTTTAAATATTTACCTGTTATTGACTTATCATTGTCAGCTATTTCTCTTGGAGTTCCAACTGCAACAATTTCACCGCCTTTATCACCAGCATCGGGACCTAAATCAATTATGTGATCTGCGCATTTAATTACATCAAGATTGTGTTCAATAATTACAACAGAATTTTTATTTTCAACCAATACATTAAAACATTTTAGAAGTTTATTGATGTCATCAAAATGCAAGCCTGTTGTTGGTTCATCAAATATAAATAGGGTGTGTTTATTTTTTCTTTGAGAAATTAAATGCTTAGCTAATTTTATCCGTTGAGCTTCCCCTCCGGACAATGTGTTAGAAGGCTGACCGAGATGAACATAACCTAAACCTACATCTTCTAAGACTTGAAGATAATTTAATAATCTCGTATTACCTTGGAAAAAATCAATTGCCTCTGATACTGTAAAGTTCAAAACATCGACTATATTTTTACCTTTGTATGTTACTTCCCGTAATTCTTTCTTAAATCTAGTTCCCTTGCAATCGTCACATTCAAGATAAAGATCTGCTAAGAACTGCATTTCAACTTTTACGTACCCTTCACCTTGGCAAGTTTCGCATCTCCCGCCATCAACATTAAATGAAAAGAATCCCGGCTTGTATCCTCTTATTCTTGCTTGTGGAGTTGATGCAAAAATTTCTCTAATAATTTCGTACCCTTTAACATAGCTTATTGGATTTGATCTCGGTGATTTACCGATCGGAGATTGATCAACAATCTCAATTTCTTCAAGCGTTAGAGTCCCTTCAATCGAATCATACTTCCCAATATGATTAGCAGGTTTGCCAAGAACTTTTGCAACGCCGCCGTACAAAATATCATGAACTAATGTTGATTTTCCCGATCCGCTAACACCGGTTATAACAACAAATTTTCTCAAAGGAATTTCAACATTTATATTTTTCAGATTATTTTCGCGTGCACCTTTTATCGTAATACTCTTTTCGGAGTTTGTTGCTCTCTGTTCCGGAAGTGGAATTTTCAATTCTCCTGAGAGGTATTTGCCTGTAAGTGATTTAGCGTTTTTAAGTATTTCTGAGTAGGTACCCGAGGCGACAATTTCACCACCGTGTATTCCGGCTTTGGGTCCCATATCGTAGATATAATCTGATTGTTCCATCATCTCGCTATCATGTTCAACAACAAGAACAGTGTTGCCAATATCTCTTAATGATTTAAGAATATTTATCAGTTTGCCATTATCTCTTGGATGCAGCCCAATACTTGGCTCATCCAATACGTAAAGAGTGCCAATTAATGCCGAACCTAATGATGTTGCAAGATTTATCCTTTGAGTTTCACCTCCGGAAAGTGTGCTGCTCATTCTATCAAGTGTTAAATAACCAAGTCCTACATCATTCAAAAATTTCAGTCTTTTATTTATTTCTTTAAGAATACTATGCGCAATTTCATTTTCAT
>CAYXXW010000507.1:0-2167 GCA_964469115.1 uncultured Melioribacteraceae bacterium | reverse complement strand
TTTTCGGCTGCAATTAAAGATTTATCTTCTACAAAAAATGTTGAATTGAGAGACAATACAACTAATTTCTGATATCAAAGAATCTTTAAAAATTGTTTTGGAAAAATCAAATTAAAAAAAATGAAAAAACTAATCATTCCCAAAAATATTCTTACTGTAAATGAACAAAATGAAGTAGTAAAAAATTACGCTATTGAAATTGAAAATGAAACCATTGTAAAAATTCTGCCAAAGGATAATTTTGATCTGACAAATTTTGATGGAGAAATATTTAATTTTCCAAACCTCACTCTCATGCCGGGGTTTGTTCAAACTCACATTCACCTCTGCCAGGCAATGTTTAGAGGTCTGGCTGAAGATATGGAACTTTTAGACTGGCTGCAAACTAGAATATTCCCGTTGGAAAATTCACATTCACCAAATTCATTGAGGTTATCAACTCAAATTGGAATCCACGAGTTGCAGAGGGGCGGTACAACAACTCTTCTGGACATGGGAACAATCAACCATGAAGAAGTTATTTTTGATGAGTTGAAAAAAGCAAATATGAGAGCTATTGCCGGTAAATGTATGATGGATATCAATGATTTATATCCTGATTTTATTGAATCAACAAAGGATAGCTTAAAACAATCTTATGAACTTGCTAAGGAATTCCATAATACTAATAATGGAATGCTGAAATACGGATTTGCACCTCGGTTTGTATTATCATGCACAGAAGAACTATTGACGGAAACCAAAGAACTTATGAATGATTTCAGCGGTTCAATTTACCACACTCATTCAAGTGAGAATAAAAGTGAAATTGAAACTGTGAAACTTATGCATAATATGGAAAATATTGAATACTTTGATTCGATTAATATTCTTAGCGATCATACAGTATTAGCACATGGAATTCATGTAAATGAGAAAGAAGTCGAATTACTTAAAGAGAGTAAAACAAGAATTTCACACTGTCCATCGGCTAATCTAAAGTTAGGTTCAGGGATTGCGGATATACCAAGGTATCTTGAAAAAAATATTTCAGTTTCACTTGGGGCAGATGGAGCTCCCTGCAATAATAATTTAAGTCAGTTTACAGAAATGAGACTTGCTTCATTAATTCAAAAGCCAATACATGGACCAAAATCTATGGATGCGTTAACAGTTTTTAGGTTAGCAACAATTGAAGGAGCAAAAGCTCTGCATCTTGAAAATGAAATTGGAAGTATTGAAGTTGGCAAAAAAGCGGATTTAGTTTTGCTCAATTTAGAAAAACCAAATCAAACACTAATTGATGAAAATATTTACTCGACAATTATCTATTCAGCTAATCAAGAAAATGTTGAAGAAGTTATGATAAACGGAAATTGGGTCGTGAGTAAGGGGAAATCAAATTTTTATGATGAAGATAAACTTTATCATGATAGCAAGACCGAGTTAGATGAATTATTGAAAAGGGCGAATATCCAGTGAAAAAGAAAGTTATTTTTGCTACAAACAATTTAGGCAAGCTAAAAGAAGTCAAAAGTATATTCAGTGATACAAATTTAGAAATTATCTCTCTTAAGGAAATCGGATTTAATGAAGATATTGAAGAAACGGGAAGTACATTTGAAGAGAATGCGTTCATTAAAGCTGATACAATATTTAAAGAATATAATCTTCCGGTGATTGCAGACGATTCCGGCTTAAAGGTTGATCAATTAAATGGGGAACCGGGCGTATATTCGGCAAGATATGCCGGTGAAAATGTAACCTACCGGGATAACAATCTAAAATTAATTTCTGAGCTGGAAAATTTTACACCTCCACATTATGCAAAATTTGTCTGCTGCGCAGTTTATGTCGATGGAGAAAAACGTGAAAGTGTAATGGGTGAACTTCCGGGAGAAATTATAAAGGAATTTAGAGGTGAAAACGGGTTTGGGTTTGATCCCATTTTTGTTCCTAAAGATACCAAGTTGACACTTGCCGAAATGGGATTATATGAGAAGAACAAAATTAGTCATAGGGCAAAGGCTTTTACTAAGCTGCATGAAAGACTCACTACTTTTCAGCAATAACAACTTGAACTATACCAAACGTCATTGAGTGTTTCTGAATATTCTTGAAACTTGTTTCGGTTAGATATTTTTCCAAATCAATTTTTTCATCAAACGCGTTCACAGATTCCGGAAGA
>CAYXXW010000506.1:0-2176 GCA_964469115.1 uncultured Melioribacteraceae bacterium | reverse complement strand
TTTTTTGGAATGGCATCAGGCAATGGTGAGTTTATCACCTTTGGTGAGACTATTGGTCATATAGGCATGACTAAAAACCGGAATGATATAAGATACTAAGAGCAGTTCGGGATTCCTTTTATGTTGGCTCTGCCCGAATTTCGAGATCCCTGGTCAGTCCAGGGATGAAAGCCCTTTTGGCTATTATTTGAAGTAGGACAGTATAATCATCCTTTAAATGGAATTCTAAAGAACCAAATAGTGTATTTACCCGAAGGGCAAATCACGATAGTTATTGGAATGAAGACATTGTAGTAATTATAGCCTATCAAACGACAGGCATATTAATAAGATTGGTCGTGTGGGCAATCCGTAAATTACTCTAAATAATGTCATTTAATACATTTTTTATCATAACATAATATGAAAATGATATGTAAATTGTAATATATATCAAATATATTATTAGATATCATGCAAAATACTGAATATCAAAATACTGTAAATTTATTAAAAAACGAATTAAAATCTGCATTAGGTTGTACTGAACCGATTTCTGTTGCTTTAGCATCAGCTAAAGCAACAGAAATATTAGGTAAACTTCCCGATAAGATTCAAGTTTTTGTTAGTGGAAATATATTTAAAAATGGGATGGGAGTGTTAATTCCCGGAACAAAATTTACGGGCTTAAATTATGCTGCTGCCTTAGGTGTTACTTGTGGTAATTCTGAGTTTGGATTAGAAGTGTTAAAAAATATTAATACAGATGCTATCAATCTATCTAAAAAATTGGTTGATAACAAGATAATAAACATTGATATTAAAGCTTCTGTTGATAAATTATATATTGAATCGATTTGTTATTTTGAAAATGATTATTCTAAAGTTATTATTGAACAACGTCACGCTAATATTGTAAAAATTGAACATAACAATAAAACAATATTTGAAAAGGAAATTTCTTATACACAAACAAACAATCAACTGGATGTAAAAAAAATATATGATTTTATCACCAATGTAGATATTGGAGAAATTGAATTTTTGCTTAAAGGAGCAGAGATGAACAAAAAAATTGCTCTTGAAGGAATAAAAGGTGATTATGGATTACAAGTAGGTAAAAAAATATTCAAAAATATTGAACGAAAAATCTTACTTAATGGATTAATAACCCACACAATGGCATATACTGCAGCTGCAGCTGATGCCCGCATGGGAGGATGTCCATATCCTGCAATGAGTAATTCGGGTAGCGGTAATCAGGGAATTACAACATTTATACCTATAATGGTTGTTGCTGAACGTTTAAATAAATCAAAAGAACAATTAATACGTGCTCTTGCATTGAGCAATTTAATAGCAATCCATATAAAAAATAATATTGGACAACTGTCTGGATTATGTGGTATTGTACCTGCATCAGTAGGTGCCAGTTGTGGTATTACATATCTTTTAGATGGTACTTATAATAATATTGTTTATTCAATTAAAAATATGGCAGAAGGTAATGTAGGTATGATTTGTGACGGTGCTAAACCATCATGTGCTTTAAAAGTATCTTCCGGAGTAAGTTCTGCAATTCTATCTGCTTTAATATCAATTGATGATGATGCAACACCAACAAGCGATGGCATTATTGATGAAGATGTAGAGAAAACAATAATTAATATTTCCAAAATTGCAACAGATGGGATGCAAGAGACAGATAATTTAATACTTAATATTATGTCAAATAAGTAATTTATTAGTACGTTTTATATTTTGGAATCGAAACGCAATTGAGCTCGTCGAAGACAATTACATGCAGTCGGTGGCTGAGCGGCTTTAAGCAACCAGGCGCTTCGATACGCTACGCCTTCCCGATAAACCGGGACTATGACGATTAAAAAGTGCCGCCTTCTCTGCCTGTGACAAATGTGGCAGCGGAGGGGGGGGCGAAACTTGTCCGTTTAACTGATGTGATTAGTTGACTGATGTGTGTGGAAGTACTGTAATTTATTTCAAAACTTCCTTTTGAAATATATGACTGTGAACTCTGGAAATTCACAATCAACAAACAATAAAAGAATTACTTAATCTAACTGAAAAGGTAAGCTTAGATGCAAGTATTAATTAGTATCCAACGACATATATTTATACTATTATTATTATCTTGGTGTTTACTTTTTATTAAATAAGGTATTAAGACTGGCATATT
>CAYXXW010000505.1:0-2176 GCA_964469115.1 uncultured Melioribacteraceae bacterium | reverse complement strand
TACAGTGAAGCTCAGTTTGCAGAAAATTTATATTTTGTTGATTACCCGGAAAGTATGCAAGAATACAAAATAACAACACCCATGGAATTCAGCGGAGGTGTTTCGGCATCTTTTCCGTTTGTTAATGCTAGTGCAAGTGTAAAATTTGTAGATTACTCTCAAATGGAATTTAGCGATGGGTTCAACGCAGATGTAAGATTTGATAAAAATGAAGAAATAACTGATAATTTTGAAAGCACACTCAATTGGAATCTTGGTGTTGAAGCTAGCCTTCCATACCCAGCTTTGAAATTAAGAGGAGGCTTCATGTATATGCCTTCACCGTACAAGGGTGATGATTCGGATTTTGATAAGAAATATATGACTGCCGGTCTTGGATTCCCGTTAGCTAAAAGATTTTTGGTAGATTTTGCTTATATGCATGGTTGGTGGAAAACTTATGGTGATAATTATGGTACAGATTTATCAAGGACTTATCAAGATATTAAAGTTGATAAAATAGTATTCAGTCTCTCATACATTTTTATGTAGATTTTAATTACAAAGCTAAATAGAAATCATTTTTCAATAGCTCAGGCTTTCCAGTCTGAGTTTTTTTGTTTTAATCGATAAATTTTAATCAACTGAAATTCTTTAAAATTTTTAATTGACCCACATAAAGTGAAGTCTACTTTTTGATATAACGCTTTATATTGATTTATAACATAATCAATGTGTATTTTCACTTTGAGTATTTTATAATTTATGGAGAATAACATACGCGGAAGAATCATAAAAATAGAAAGTAAAGATTATTATACTGAGGATATTAATTCAAATATTTTTAGATGTTCACTACGAGGGAAATTTAAGAAAGAACTTCAAGTAAAAAGAGATAAATTATTAACTAGAGATATAGCTGTAATTGGCGATTGGGTAGAATTTACCAGAATAAATGATGATACCGGAGTTATTGAAAGTGTTGAACCACGGAAAAATTATCTATCACGAAAAGCAATTAGAGCTAGAGGCAGCTTAAAAAGAGGTGAGAGGTTAGAACAAATAATTGCCTCCAATCTTGATAATTTATTTATTGTCACAAGTATAAAACAGCCGCAATTTAATAATAGATTTTTAGATAGAGTGCTTGTTTCATCAGAAAGTTCGCAAATAAATCCTTTAATAGTAATTAACAAAGTCGATTTAGATGAAAGAAATCTAGCAGCCGAATGGGAACAATTATATACAGATATTGGTTATAATGTTCTTGTAGTCAGTGCACTTGAGGAAATTGGTATTGAAAAACTGAAGAAAAAACTTACCGGAAAAATAAATATATTTTGGGGCCAATCGGGAGTTGGTAAATCTACAATACTCAATAAAATGTACCCTAAGTTAAAATTTAATGTTGGTGAAATAAGTGAGTATTCCAATAAAGGAACTCACACAACTGTTACCGGCGAGATGAGAAAAGTCGGTGATCAAACATATATTATTGATACTCCGGGAATTAGAGAACTTGATCCTTATGGAATAAAGAAAGAAGACCTGTCCCACTACTTTAAAGAATTTGAGCCATTTATGCCCGATTGCAGATTTAACACATGTATTCACGAACATGAACCGGGTTGTGCAGTTGTTACCGCGGTTGAAAATGAAGAAATTTCAATTGAACGTTACAAGAGCTACCTCTATATATTAGCTACAATTGAAGAGGATATGATTTACTAAGTTTTTGTTTGCAACTTTTCTTAATATTATAAAATGTATTTTTTTGAATTACTCAATATCAGAAAACAAAATTTTATGAAAATATTATTATCAATTCTTTCTCTAATTTTTATTATCAGCTGTTCTGCTGAAGTTCAACAGCCCGGAAATACTCTTACAGAAAAAGAGAAAGCAAAAATAAAAAAACAGAAGGAATTTGCTCAGCAATTATTTATTGATGCATCACTGCTTGATCTTGAGGGTAAGTATGCCGAAGCAATATTGGACTATCAAGAAGCATTAAAACTTGATCCCACTGCCGGAATTTATTATGCTCTGGGCAAAGACTATTTTAAGTTGAATAAATTACTGCCTGCCTTAGAGAATACAAAAAATGCCGTCCAACTTGATGGAGACAATACAGAATATCTTACACTGCTTGGAACAATTTATTCCGTTAGCAGAAATGTAGATTCCGCTGAAGTTG
>CAYXXW010000504.1:0-2178 GCA_964469115.1 uncultured Melioribacteraceae bacterium | reverse complement strand
CTTGTACCTTGAGTTCTTCATTTTCAAAATGAAAAACCAAATTCTTAAGGGGTGTGATGGCTAAAATTCCAATTGTAAGTAGTACTACAATAAATGTATAAAGTAAAACTATTTGAATAATTTTTGTAAATCTGAGTTTATACCTAACAGTCTCCGAATTTGCAAAACTGGGTGTTATAAATACAATTGCATCTTTAATATCTTGAAATTTAATTTTCATATTTTTTTAAAATGTAATTATGAAATATAATTAACATTTAAGAAAAATGTACGTTTCAAAAAATGTAATTATTCTCAAGTTTACTAAAACTATAATTATCGGAAAAAGGAAGTTTTATTTGAATTTACCGGAGGTAATTAAGCAAATTTTAAGGCTCTTTTTTATTTACCCTTTAGAAATTAGTTTATCTTGTGATGTTTCCAAATATTATGCATCCAAAACCATTGTTCAGGATACTTTTTAATATTCTTTTCTAAAATTGACATATAGCGCTGATTAAATTCCCGAATTCTTTCATCCTGCGTTCCAATGATATCATCAAGTTTAATTTCTTCAATTTCCGCTTTATAAGTCCCATTTTTTTGTCTGCCACAGAGAAGTACAACAACCGGACATTGAGTTTTGAGAGCAATTGCTGCAGTACCCGGAAATGTTGAAGTTTTTATACCAAAAAAATTAACTTTAACACCATCTTTTTTCCCTCTCTGATCACCGACAATACCAATAATTTTTTTCTCTTTAAGAGTTGAATATAAATCTCTAACAGAAACTCCTAGATAAATCTGTTTATTACCATACCTTTCTCTAAAGTTGTTTAACCAATTAGCAACGTATGGATTTTTCTGTTTCTTAACCAATACGTGAACAGCTTGTTCAAGATGGAGCCCAACTGCAACTGCGCCAATTTCCCAATTTCCATAATGCGCTGTTAATAAAATTAGTCCTTTATTTTCATGATACTTTTTTAAAACAAAATCTAAACCTGTAAATAGAAAATTCTTCTTAATATTTTCCCTATCCATTTCAGCAAGATTAAATACTTCAAGAAAAGTAATTGCAATACTTTGATAATTCTTAATAGCTAATATTTTCAGATCTTTTTTATCAAGATGCGGAAATGCTAAGGAGAGATTTTTTAAAACTACTTTTCTTCTAATCCTAAAGAGATGAAAGGCTATTAATGAAAGTAATTTTGCCGTTTTATGAATTGATTCAAATCCAAAAAAGGTGAAAAGTTTTCCAAAAAAAACAAACAGATAAAACTCAAATTTATATTTGTTTATCATCTACTTAATTAGTTTGTATCCTTCTTTGCCAGTTAGGATCTTGCAGTTCTCCTCTTTTTGTTGAGTGAAGCAGCTCATAATAATTAAATCCGGTAAGATCGGCAAAAACAAACATAACTCCACCCTCAACTTGATTGTAATACCAAATTTCGTAAGGTTTAGTATCCGTTTCATTTGGGTGTCTATCAACTTCATCCGGCTCACCAAGTCTTAGGAATACGCGTCCACGATCAGTTTTATAGCCAGGATTTGACATTGTTCTATATTTTGAATTTGCAATATTAATTCTTTCAAAGAATTCTTTCTTAAATTCATTTGCTTGTGTATTTGGATTGTTATCCCGCCTTTGCCAAAATTTGAATAGATAATCTCTTTTATGATTAAGTGAATCTAAACTTTCATACTCATCAATTTCTTTTGAAGTAGCAATCACTTTAGATTTTGCAAATAGGTCATCGCATTCTTCATCAAGATATACTGCAAACTCACTGCTCATATAATCTGACTGTAAATTATCAAATTTATTTGTAGCAACAACATCGGGGTTAATAAAAAAGAATTTCTTACTTGAAACAATTGTCTTATTAGCAATACTATCAGATAAAGAAAGTACTAAAGTGTATGTATCTGTCGGCTCTTTACTTAAATTAAAAAAACCAACTTCAACAATTGACTCTTGTTTCCGGCCAAATGATTTCTTCTTCTGATCAACGACTTGATTATTGCTGTTTAGAATAATTTTGGTTAACTCTAATGGATTTTTATTATCACCAACATTAATACTATAAATTTCTGTGTAATAAAATAAAACCGGATTTAAATAACTATAAAGTATTGAAGGATTAGGAAAAACTTCTAGAGTATTTTTATAAAAAATTGATTTTGTATTTG
>CAYXXW010000503.1:0-2183 GCA_964469115.1 uncultured Melioribacteraceae bacterium | reverse complement strand
ATTGAAGATAAAAACTGCGTTAAAAAGATTTAATAATATTGCCAATGTCAGTGTTATCAATATAATTCCCACGGAATGGATCTTCCCCTTTGATTTTTTCCAAAAATAATAGACTGCCGTTTCCTTTAGCATAAAAAGGAACGAGCGAATTTGTATGATGAGAACTAAACCACTCCACATTGGGCATTTTCCCTTTACCGTTTCCAACAATTGGTTTCCATTTTTTAAAATTATTTTTTTCAGTAGTAAAATTTGAATTTGGTCCAAGAAGATATCCGGTTTCATGATCTGCTGTAACAATTATTAATGTCTCATCCCAGCTACTATTCTCTTCCACCCAATTACAAGCAGCTTCTACTGCTAAATTAAAATCAATTTGTTCCTCAATTGTTCTGCTTAAAATATTACTATGGGCTACCCAATCCACAGCTCCGCCTTCAGACATAAGGAAAAATCCTTTTGGATTATCATCTAAGACATTAATTGCCGCTAAGGTCATTTCCTCTAAAGTTGGAATGGATTGAATAAACGGAACTGAAAAAGGAGTCCAATTTTCATTAGTTGTATCCCTTTCCACTTGAGATGCTTGTCCGCTTTTAAATACCCCAATTAATCTTTTGGGAGTTTCTCCATCCATATATTCCTGAAAAGATTCTCTATCTTGAATTAAAGTCCATGGATCAGCTATTCCATCACCGTCTGAATCTTTACCTGCAATTCCAATACTTAACTTATCCCAAGTATCTTTTCCTCCAACATATCTGTATTTAGATTCAGGAAGCAATTTTCCATCTTCATTACTTATAGGTTTTCCCCCGTTATTCATATCCCAAATTTCTTTAGATCCAATAAACCGTTCAGCAAATTCATTTATGAGAGATCCGGAAGGAGTATAAAATGGATGTCCACCACCCATAATAACATCAGCCTTACTTCTTAGTATCATCTCTTCCGCTATTTCTTTATAATTCTGACGGTTTTCATTATGAGCGACAAATGCAGCAGGTGTAGCATTACTGAAAGGTACTGTTGAAATAACACCGGTAGATTTACCTTCTTTTTCGAATCTATCTACTATTGTTTCAAGCGGTTTTTTCAATGTATCAACTGACAAAACACCGTTGTAAGCTTTATCTCCAGTTGCCATTGCAGATCCCGACCCTGCAGAATCGGTAGGTTTTTTACGAACCCAATTAAATTCTGTCCATGCAGAATCAGGGTTATATTCCACACTATTTAAAGAATGTGTGGACATTGCTAACTTTACTGGGAATTTCTCATAAATTTGCTCCCCTGTTTTCCCATATTGGTAATAACTTGCTGCATCCACATGATTAAAACCACATCCATCACTTATAAATAAAATTACATTTTTAGGCTTGGATTGTTCTGATATTTGACTCAATTTTTCAGGAGATGCACAACCTTGAAGTAAAAATAAAGACAAGACAAAGTTGATAAATAATTTCTTTTTCAATGAGTATTCCCTTAAACTTTAAGATACTAACGAATTAAATTAATGATAATTATTCTTTAAAACATAAGAAGTATCTTACTCTTTAAAACCTACAAAGGCTAATTGAATAAGAGTTATACAGTGAATTAAATCTTAAATAAAATTCTTCTTTTTGTATTTAAAAATAGAAAATAAATTGTCTAAAATAAAGACTGCACTATCCTAATATACAAAGTGATCTGCCTATCAAGATGACAGACCCATATGTAAAAAGTCCAGAGAATAAATTGATTTTATCATTTGCGTTGTGAAAATAATGATCTTACAACTTAGCAGGGAGTTGAAATAATTTTTACAGCTCCCATACAATCAACTGACCCACTAAATTTCTCATTATGTTCAGCAAAGAATGTGAGCTTTTTATCAGATGAAAACTTCTAAGATGTTCTAAGTATAAGCTAAAAGAGAGCTTTGTTCTCATATGTTAAATACTAAACATAAATAAAATCGACCCTCTTTGTTTCTGCACGCTGATACCAAAATCTATGAGATATTATAAAGTTGAAGAATTACTAACAAGTACTGGAAGTATAATTGGGGGAAGAAAAACAAAAAGTAGTCTATGAGTTTGAATTATAAATGTATTTTAATACATTTTAATAAATACTAAATATAAGCGCACCTAACCAGCCAAATGCCGTTGGGCGGAATATGTAAAAGAATGGCT
>CAYXXW010000502.1:0-2184 GCA_964469115.1 uncultured Melioribacteraceae bacterium | reverse complement strand
TGGATCCAGCATCACCCGGGGGTGGATGTATGGGACCCAAATCCTTGATCTGAGTTTTACAGTTTATATTTTTATCTAAATATTGTTCTGAAGCACCAACTATTATATAAATAATTACACTTCGAATCTGAGAATCCATACTCCAATGATCAAATATGCCAATTCCCATATCTATAAATTTCTGTTCAAGTTCAGACTTGTTTTTCTGCTCCATTATTGTAATACTAAATATGAATAACAAAAAAAATATTCTCATTAATTCCATCACCCAATAATTACGATTCAATATTTGATAAATTTATTATTTATCCTAATTGATTAAGAGCAAAAGCGTATGCTCCAAGTGAAATTGCTTTACTTGTTCCTATTTTTGAAATCCCAACTCCTAATCTAGATTCCGGATCATAATTAACTTTCTTGTCCGTTCCTATTACTTCTATTTCCCTTGTTGATCCTTTTAGAAATTTTGCAAGCTCCTCCTCAAGCTCTAAGTTGTAAACTTGCTGAACTAATCTTCTAAACTCAGATCCATCATCTCTTGTGTAATTACTGTTCATTTCATTTATTAAGTATGGTAAGAATAGATCTGATGCTCCAGATAATCCTCCACCAATAACAACTAAACCATCTATCAATGTAATTGCATTTGATATTGCGTCACCACATGCTTCTGACATATCTTTGAAAGCCTTTATTGCTGCGTCTTTGTTTCCCTCTTTTTTACCTTTTGCTATCTCATATAAATCCTTTGGCTCTGGTGTAGCTCCAGCAGAAAGACCAATTATATCAGCATAAATCTTCTTTACTCCTCTAATGCTTCCATGCTCTTCAATATTTAGCATTGGTGATAGTTTATCTCTTAACAGCCATATTTCTCCAGCGCCAGAATTATCTCCAAGAAACAAGTTCCCGTCTCTAACTATTCCAGCTCCAAATCCGGTTCCTAACGTAAGACCAACTAAGTTTTTGTACTGTTTTGGACTTCCGGCTGCTCTTAGTTTTTGATTTATCTCTGGTAAGAACCCAGATATTGCTTCACCATAAGCATAAAGATCACCATCGTTGTTTATAAACACGGGAAGATTAAACTTTGCTTCAAGAAAAGGTCCCAACGCAACTCCACCTCTAAATGCTGGCAAGTTTGGTAAGTCTCCTATTATTCCATTTGGATAATCTGCTGGGCCGGGGAATGCAAAACTTATCGCTACCGGGTCTTCTGTCAGCTTTGATTTTACTTCTTTAAATCCCTCAACCAAGGTAGAAAGCATTTTATCTAAATCATTTGGTGATGATGGGAATCTGATTTCATCTATAATTTGTTCATTACCTTGGATTGCTGTAAAAACTAAGTTTGTGCCACCAGCATCAAGTGTCATCACTATTCGTTTATCATTTACATACTTCATGTTTGTTCCTAATGATTTTTTATCATTTATCTTTTTTTCTAATCTTACTATTAAGTATTAGCTACTTTTTTCTTTCCTTTTAATGAAAGCATTAACAAGTATCCAAAGCAAATTGTTGGAACTATGTATGCCAATGAAAGTAATCCGGAATCAACTAATTCTCCCATTATCAAAGGAATAATTGCTCCGCCACTTATTGCCATTACCATTAATCCAGATAGTTCGCTTGATCTTTCTGGTTTCTCTTCAATTGTAATTGAAAAAAGCATTGGCCATATATTTGCAAATCCTAATCCACCAAGTACTACACCAACTAATGCTAAATACTCTTGACCAGTCATCAATAACACAACTCCTAAAAGACCTAATCCAGCTGAGATTCTAAAGAATGTTCTAGGATTTAGGTTTATACTTCCAGCAATAAGTCTTCCAAATGTAACTGTTCCAAAAAATGCTGTCGGTCCCCACAAAGCAGCTTGATCGGTTGCAAAACCAAAACTCTCTAGAGTTGGTTTAAGAAAACGTGCCATACATACTTCTGCTCCTACGTAAAGAAATATTCCAAGTACAGCTAGAGCAAAAACTGGTTCTTTTAATAACTGAAGTGAAGAACCAATACTGGGAGGAATATCTGCTTTTGTTTCTTCTATCTTTAAGCCAGCAACAAAAACAAATGCTAAAACCATTAATACTAAAAATACCGGAAACACTCCCCGCCATCCCATTGTTGCAAAAACCGGCAAAACCAATACTAAACCAACTAAATAGGCTGAACCAG
>CAYXXW010000501.1:0-2191 GCA_964469115.1 uncultured Melioribacteraceae bacterium | reverse complement strand
TCAATTATCATTTTATTCTCTTTATGTTAGAATGTCATTCTGAACCTGACTGCCGTCAGGCAGGCGAAGTGAAGAATCTATATAATAAAGATATTTCGCTTCGCTCAATATGACAATTTTAAATTATAGTTCTTTATTTTTTATATCCCACTACAGTTATACTAAAAATACCAATTTTGTTATCACGAAAAGTTTTTATTTCTTCATCATTCAGATATTCAATCAAAATATTATCTGGTAATTCAATTACTTTTGCCCTTTTTATTTCAATATCCTTGAACCCAGTTTTGGAAATAATACCTAAATAATCTACTTGCTGGATTGCCCCAGACACACAACCCGCATACATTTCTGCTGATTGTTTTAGTTGATCAGGCAAATTGCCTTTTATTACAATATCGGAGACACAAAAATGTCCGCCTTTATTGAGGACTCTATAAATTTCAGAGAAAGCTTTTTTCTTATTTGGCACTAAATTCAACACGCAATTACTTATTACAACATCAACTGTATTTTCCTCGAGTGGAAGATTTTCTATCTCTCCAAGTTTAAATTCAACGTTTTCTACTCCCATTTTTTCTTTATTAATATTAGCTTTGGTGAGCATCTCCTCAGTAAAATCAATGCCAATTAGTTTTCCCTCTTTCCCAGCATACGGTAATGCAACAAAAATATCATTCCCTGCACCGCATCCAAGATCTACAACGGTATTTCCATTTTCGATACCAGCGAATTCAGTTGGGACTCCGCACCCCAAACCCATATCTGCATCTTTAACATAGCCGTTAAGTTCTGTATAGTCATCTTGCATTACTGAATAATCAATAACTTTAGAGCTTGTTCCACAGCATCCATTAATACTTGTGGTAACTGCAATTTCAGCATATTTATTTTTAACAGATTTTTTTATTTCTTCTGCCGTGTTAACTTCTGGTTCACCGCAGCAATTTGGTCCACAACAATCTTTTTCTGCGGATTCACTCAATAATCTATCTTTTAATACTTCTGGTGTATTCATAATTACTCCTTAATGTAACAATTACATATTTTACTAAACAGATTGATAAGACTAGCTCTAGCTTCCTTAATTATTTTGTTATCCAAACAATAGCATGTTTTGAGCCCTTTGATTTCACTTTTAATTAGCCCCACCTTTTTCAATTCCATTAAATTTTGCAATAAAGCTATGCCAAATCAAAATATACTTTTAATTATTTTTATTGCTGCATAACTAGTAATTTGTGATTAAATAGAGTCCACCTAGTATTACCAGAACTCCTGATACTCTCCTTATCCATAATATTGTTATTGATCCTTCAGACCAATTCAAGTAATTCTGAACTTTACCAGTTAATGTTCCAGCTCCCACAATTACAGAACAATGACCTAATCCAAAAGCAGTAAGATATAACAATGCCAGCATAAAATTTGTTTGAGCTGTTTGAAAAACAACACCTAAAACAGGAGCCATATAAGCAAATGTACATGGACCTAGTGCAATCCCAAACAGTAGACCAAGAATCAGTGCAGCAATTAGACCTTTAGACTTGGTTTGTTTTAATCCAATAAAATTCCAATCAAACTTGATAACATCTAATAAATAAAGACCAACTAGAAAAAATATTATAGCAACAAAATAATTTCCATAGATTCCAACATCACCCATAAGTCTGCCTAGCGATGCTGTAATTACACCAATAAGCCCAATCGTAATTAATATCCCAAGTGAAAAAACAAGAGAGATTGTAAATGTTTTTCCAACAGATATTTTGCCTTGTGAAGCTATATATCCTACAATTAGAGGTATGCTTGATAAGTGGCATGGAGAAAGAAGAATGGACAAAACTCCCCACACAAATGATGCTAAAAGGGCTAGCCAAGCTGATCCCATCATAGCATTGTATAAAATTGTAAATAGTTCTTCGATCATTTAGATCTCAACTTTTTGGTTTTAGTCCTTTCGATTGCAAAATTTTATCAATTTCAGCTTGTGGGTAAAATCCTTGATGTCTATGGAATTCTTTTCCTTCTTCATCCAAAAATACTTGGGTTGGAATTAAACTTATACCATACTCTTTTGCATATTTTTTTTGATCAGCTTCCCAAACATCATAAAAAACAACATTAATCTGATCACCGTACTTTTCTTCAATAGCTTTCATAACCGGCTGCATTTGTTTACATGGAATAC
>CAYXXW010000500.1:0-2193 GCA_964469115.1 uncultured Melioribacteraceae bacterium | reverse complement strand
ATTTCCAATATCTCAGTAAAGAGTTTTTCACTTTCAAGCCTATGATAGCGAGCTTCATAATCAGGAGGCCTTAAAACAACAATGATCTTTGTCTCATCAATTTTTAATTGTCTTAAAATAGATCGATCAGGCTTAAACTTTGGAACATAAATATTTTCTTTAATCCCGGGATAAGATATTACTTTTGAAGCAAACATCTTAACTTTTTGATTGGAGATTATATTAGGTATAAAAATAATTATTGGCTTCATGAAGGGTATTGTTTGAATAAATTCATAATCTAAAAACAACGCTACTGGTATCCTAAACAAAAAAGCAACAATCATTTGAGATCTGGATCCATGGGATATTGCTATACTGGGCTGCGATTTAATAACAAATGGAAATAATTGAAATGATCTATAAACTAAACCAATAATTTTGAAAAATTTGTTTTTCCCATAATATTTGCCAATAGTTGTAAAATCAAAATTATATAGTTCAGCTAAAGATACAGTCTGTGAATAATTTCTTGCTGAAACAACCACAGTAAAACCCTTTTCTTTAAGATTTTTAATGATTGGTGCAAAGAAAGGAACATCCGCAGTGTTATTTAGATCAATCCAAATTCTTTTGTTTGAATTTTTATTATATGAGTATCTTTTTGTCATTCAATATTATCAATATGTTTTATTCTCTCATATAATTAGAAGAATATCTTACCATTTTTTGAGATGTAAATCACTTTGCAATTCATACATTTATTACAAATATTTTAGCATCAGAATAAGTACTGTAAAAAAGAAGAAGAAATTCTAACCGGGGGAGTTGCTTCTACTAAAGATGCCGATTATTTACATGATAGATAATAATTGTATATCCAAGATGATAGATTGATAGTGATTCACTTGTCTCAAATTTTTTAATATGTAAATAATTTATATCTTAAACTAGTTTTTCAGCTAATGATATACCAGTAAAAGTAATTAAGCGGAGAGGTTTGTATAGGATTTGGACTACGTTGTACTTATGACTTTTGATATCCATACTGATACTTATAACTATTCCTTTTTACTTCACAATCATTAACAACTAAAGCAACAAAATTAATATCAGCTGACTGAAGCTCTCGTACAGCCCAACTAATACTTTGTTTAATTGTTTGTCCGACTCTTACAACTAGTAGAGTATCTTTCACAATTCTTCCTAAAGATAATGCATCGGATAATCTAGTAACTGGCGGGGTATCAAGGATAACAAAATCATAGTAGCCTACACTGGCTAGTAAATCTTTCATACGTTTAGATGCCAGAATTTCACCGGAAATATTTGTGAAAACTCCTGTGGGAATTACATCAATATTCATTATTAAGTTAGTGTTATCTGATAACCTTATTGGTTTATAAATATTTGGTGTATCAGTTTTTTCAGTTAAATAATCTATTAAACCTGAAGAAAATTTTGGTAAACCGAATTGATCAGCAATATTTGGATTTTTAATATCGCAATCGATTAGTAAAACTTTTTTATCTGATTGAGCAATTGTAATTGCAAGATTTGAAGCAATAGTAGTTTTACCTGCATTTTCCTCACAGCTTGTTATCATTATTTTTTTAGGGCTGCCTTTTAATATTGAGACAAGTTTGGCTTCTAGTGTTCTGTAAGCTTCCTTGTGCCTGTACTGTTCTTCCATCATTGTTATAAATCTATTTTCAACAATATCAGTATTAGCAATCAGATTTTTAGTTTTCTTTTTGTATGGCGGAATTACAGAAAGAATTGGGTAATTGAATGAATTTTCAATTTCATTGATATCACCAATTTTAGTATCATAACTTTGAGTTACTATAGCTGCAAAAATGCCTGCTATTAGTCCGAACAAACCTGCAAAAAATAAATTCAAATTTTTATTTGGGTAGATTGGTTTAATTGCTTCAACAGCCGGCTCAACCACTATAATATCTTGCATTTCAGATAATTCAGCAATTTTCATTTCTTCTCTTTTGTCAAACAGAATATTATAGATCTTTTCTAATGCATCCCGTTTCCTTACAAAACTGGCTAAGTTTGCTTCCTGACCGGGTAACTTTTTAAGATTGGCTGAATATCTATACATCATCTCATTTAACTTTTCCTGCTTGGCTTTGAGTGTATTTATGATAATATTATATGCAACAATTGTGTTTCGATTATATTTTGCGAGTTCATTTTTCA
>CAYXXW010000499.1:0-2195 GCA_964469115.1 uncultured Melioribacteraceae bacterium | reverse complement strand
AAGTTGTAGAAAATTGATTTTAGTTGAGTCAGAATATCCATTTAGATTTTTAATCTCTGGCAAATAATTTTCAATTGGGTCATTTAATTCTATTACTCCCTTTTGAACTAATTGCATCATAAGAAATGCTGTAAAAGATTTTGAAATCGAGCCTGCTCTATATATTGTACTAGTATCGGCAATTGTATTATTATCAATGTTTAATGTTCCAAACGCTTTTGACCAAAGAATCTTGTTACCCTTAACAATCGCTGCTGAGATACTTCCATCTATATTATCAACTTGAATATCCTTTATTAATTGATTTTCAAAATCATTTAGTACTGTTTGTACCGAATCATAATTAAGTTTATTATTATCCTGACTAATATCACAACCAAACGTGATAATCGTGATAATCACAAGAAATATTATTCTTTTCATTTTTTAATTATTTATGGATTATTAGAATTTAGTAAATAAACATGTCTTGACAATAAATATAACAGTCTTGATAAAATGCGTTTCAATGTATTTAATCTTTCAAATGTTTATTAGCAAACCTGATAAAAATTATTCCTCCAACTTGGTCCATGCAGCTTCAAATAACTTTTCTGCATCTGTCAGACGTGTCTCTTTCGATTCAGATGTTGTAAATGCAATGTATAAACGTACTCCATTCTTTACTCCTGTGGCAATCAGACAAGCTTTTGCCCTCCCTGTAGTTCCAGTTTTAATACCATCATAAACCACTCCTTCAGGAGGAGTAATATGCAACAATGGATTCCCATTCTTCAATTGAATATCACGAGTACTTCCGTCTTCTTGCTCTACTGTATAATTGTAAAACCCTTGTCGTACAATATCTCTGAATAAATCATATTTAAATGTCTCATATCCTAATTTCACCAGATCATTTGTAGTCGTAGTGTACAAGGCATAATCTCCACAATCGCCATAAGAATAAACATAAAAGGTATTATTCATTCCTATTTCCCTGGCGTTACGGTTCATTTCTGCAATAAAATTAGCTCGAGGACCTCGTAATAGACTTTTATGATATATTAATTCTTCCAGGTTAACATAGTTTTGCTTAGGGGGTGGGAATTGTACTAAATCAGAAGGAGCACAACGCTTATTAAAGTGTTCCGCAATAGCATTTCCTGCGTCATTCCCAGAAGGTACCATAAAGGCATAAAGAAGAGTCTTTAATTCAACTTTATCCCCTGACTCCAACTTCGAAGAGCTACCTTTCGTTAAGGCCGCAGCTTCAGAAACAGTCACAATTTCATTTAGTATAGATGGATTTTCCTTAGCTAATCTCATAACTGTAAGGGTGTTCATCGTTTTTGCAGTACTTGCTGCCCTCCTTGGAGCATCACCTTTATGAGTCCATAGCAAATTACCTTCTTCATCCATAATCGACCATGACTTCGCAGTTACAGTTGAGATATCAATTAGCTTTTCACCAGGCTCAACAATAGCTTTTTTCTTGTCAATATTATTTACATTGGCCTTTGTTGAATTCTGAGCGAAACCCGTATAGAATAAAGTAACGATTAACAAAGCCATCAATTTTATTCGCTTCATAGAATTTTATTTAACTGTTTTGATTATTCTTTTAACATATATTCGATTAGCCGATCTAATCCTTAAGAAATATAAACCTGCTGGTAAATTATTACATTGATCTATTCTGATATCAGATAGTGAATTATATGTTTTTTGATTAAAGACTGAATTGCCAAGTTGATCTGTAATGGTAATTTCATCTATTGGTATAGATTTGCTTGTCTCTAAAGTTATGCTCCCAGAAAAAGGATTAGGATAAATTTTTAAATCATTATCATTTATCTGATCAATATCGTCAGAGAATGACCAATCAGCATTTATTGTGTAAGCAACACCATTTAGTACGTCAAGGTTCTTTGTATACTCATAATACTCACTCATCATCATGGAGCTAACAGTAGTTCTACACTCAACGCTAATGTAATATGTTCCGGCAGTTAAATTATTAATTATCAATGTCTTATCGGCTCCTTCAGATGTATTATTATATAAATTTTCACTATTAAAAGCAAAGTCATCGCGGTTTACATATAGCGAAAGGTCGTAGGTATCATCTCCTGTGAGCGACACTGTAAGAGTTGAAGTTCCTTCTGGAAGATCCACAGTAAAATGATGATATTGCTTATCACCTATTTTTGTATAAG
>CAYXXW010000498.1:0-2207 GCA_964469115.1 uncultured Melioribacteraceae bacterium | reverse complement strand
TTCGCTAAAAACGAATACATATCAGTTGCACCTTGTGGGGTTTCGCGTTTTTCTCTAAATATGCATTGATTTGCTACTGCTTCTGCAATGTTAATTTGAGCCATTGCACTTAAACATTGTTCTGTAGGATTTGGGAAAATAGGTTTTGTGATCTCTGTTGCATAAACAATAACCGGTTTGCCATGTGCTGCAGCCGATACAAATTTTAATGCCGGGCTATTTGTTATTTTAACCCCATCTTTATTTCTAGGGGCAGCATCAAGATATTCTTGCATTTCTGAGTAGATAAAATCATCATGACCATCTCGTCCAAGCATTTCAATATTTCCCGCTCCTAAATATGCTATTGGGCCAAATCCGAATCCGCCAAACACATTCCCAGAAACCATAAAATGAGGATTATATTTTCGAGCTGTAGTTCTCATGTGTTTGTGGAAATCAGCAACTTGTGTACCTCTGTATGTTATCCATTCCATCCAAAATTTTTCGCCCCGTTTTTCAGGTAATTTAACTTTTGAATAATCCGAAATACCATATTTTTCTTTACCTACGCTGACTGGAAGATTATTATTTAAATATTCAATAAATCCCTGTTTAGAGTATTCATCGTATGATGTTTCTTCAGCAATATGAGTCCAATCAATATAAGAACCATCTATTCCAGTTTCAGCTTGTGCGCGTATTCTTCCTTCCATCATTCTTAAATAACCAGGGTTAACGGGAACTCCCCACGCCTCAAATCCTTCATCAGTTTCTTGACCATAAGGGGCATAACGGTAATAAGGGAAGCTTCCATCAGCCTTAACCATTATCCAATTTGTAGGATCTTCTGCTGGTTTAGGCCCAATGTAGTCGGCAAAATCATCCCAGCTCTCGTTATAGAATTTTAGGAAATTTATTTGTTCCTTCAGAGGAGTGTCCTTATTCGTTTTGGAATTTCCATTTAATGATGTTGAAAGATATCTTAAAACTATGTACCCTTTATCATGGTATGATTTATTAAATTCTTTAGCTTCTTCCATTTTTTTATCGAATTCAGCTCTTGTAACCTCATCGACATTTGGAGCGCCACTACCAAAAGTAACAGTCATATTATTTTTTTTCAAAAATTCCAAATCTGATTTTTGACCCAAAATCCAATGACCCCAATCAGTATTTGGTTTCCATTCCTGCTCGTTTTTGTCAGAACAACTTAGAAGCATAAGTGATATAAAAAATATTAAGAAAGATCTAAATAAAACTGTTTTTGCTACCATCATTTTATTTCCGTATAGTTATTTATAGTTCAGTGTTTAATGTTTCAATTTTTATTATCCATACTTATCAGATCGACTTATTGTTTACCAATAATATTATTTAACAACTAGTTCGACAATATTATATATCTTCAGATTTGACATTGTAAATTCGAGTTTGTTATTATCAATTTTAACACCTTTTAGCTCAACACTAATTTTATCCGGTGTATATATTTTCAATGAATTTTCTTTAACACCAGCAGAAATATTATTCAGATCAACTTTAACTTTAACATTATTAGTAGGCTCATTATAATTTACAAAATGCAAGAAATATCTATTAGTTTCTCTCTTATGAACAATATTCCCAACAATATATTTGGAATCTGATTCAACAGAAATTATTTTTGAACCGGAGGTTTCAGTTATTTTGTCTACAAGATTCCTTCTACTCTTTGTTGCATCCAAATCATTAAAAATACTAGTAGGCATTTGAACATCAGCAAGGTTTCTTAATTCCTCAGCACTTCCGATTGTTATAACTTTACCCCCATTCTGCTTAAACTGTTTAATCAATTCAATTACATCTACACTGACCCATGGTATGTTAGGAAATATTAAGGTCTGATAACTATTTAGTGTTGCTATATTTTTTAGATTATGTAATAAAATTACTTCGTACATTACATTCATTTCAGCTAATGTGTTATAAAGATTATCTCTCTTAAGTGATACTTCAAAACTAGGAACCAGTGGCGGAGCAACAACTCCAATATTACTAACTGTAAATACCCCAGTAAATAAATTCTGATTGTCATCAAGGAATGTATAGTACTGAACAATGCTGTTCCATATTTCCATAGCTAGATCATTGTCCTTCTTAATCCAATGATTAAACATCTTACCACCTGACTCTGCAATTGCAAAATGAGATTGGAATGCTGATGCCTCTGCAATTGGTTTTTGCCA
>CAYXXW010000497.1:0-2209 GCA_964469115.1 uncultured Melioribacteraceae bacterium | reverse complement strand
ATGTGAACATGTAATCTGTAGAGTCCGCTTTCAAAACAGTATATTCCATATTTCCGAATAAATCGTCACGAATATCGTCGTATGACATTACTTGAAGTTTATTAAATGGAATAGTTTCTGAGTCTGAGCCATTATCGGTCATGGAGCAACTATTGGCAATGATAATAATCGTATAAAAAATTAATAGTACTCTTGGTTTCATATTCTATATTAAATTAGTGAGAAGTCCACCTGTTATATCTTGCAGATTATTGTTGAACTTTAAGTCGCCTACTTCGAATGGTATTTCTGTCAGTCAAGTTTTGATACTTTTTGGAGTTCTGCTTGTTTGTTGTCTCTATTTTGTTTGTTTTCTGTCATTTGTTGTACTGAGTTTTAAGCTGCCGCATAACGGTCAGCGGTATGATTTAGTTTGTGTCAACGGTGTTCCCACCGTTGTGGCACGTGTATTTGCTTTGCCTTTTCACACTGTGATCTTCCAACCGTTATATTAAGTCTTTTATTTATTGCAGTTTATAGTTAGTTTCTTATTACTAAGATATTGATTCTTTGGTGATCTTCCAACCGTTGGAGCAGGTGTGCAAATACCGTGACAAGCTTATTAATTATACCGCATGTTAGCCCCAGTTATTTTTTTGGAGTTATACTTTTGATATTTTGTCTCTATGATAGAAAAAGCATGCCTAATCTATTTCTTTTTCAAATAGATAAGTACAATAACAGGATTATGATCGGCTTTTAGTTTATCTACTACTTTTAATCGTTGATTTATTGCACTTGTATCGCTTCCAAAAGTATACGGTTCTCCATCTTTAGCAAATGCTTCTTTAAAACTCGTTGCGTCATACCAACTTATCCACAGGTTGCCTTCATTGTTAGTTCTAAATGGGTATATGTTATGCCCTCCGCTTATGTCATCAACAAATCCGAAGTTATCAAAATAGTGCAAGTTGTGTCTTTTTGCTGTAGAATTAAACTTCATGCTAGTAACAACACCTGTTGACTTATTGAGCCGGAAAAGATAGGCTACATCTTCAAGGTTATATTGCCTGAAAACATATTTAGCGGTTTCATAAATTTTGAACCAGGAAGATAAAAAGTGAGTGTTGTCTGGAGAAAGCAGGTAACGTTGATCGAAGTCAGGACTTAAGTTGGCTCTGTTAAATATGAAAGCAGGTTCTATTTTATCATCTATTGTCATATATGCTGTGTCCTGATTCTGTCCTGACAATCTTGCTTCATACTTAAAATAAGAAATATCATTAAATCCGTATTGCCCAGAAATATATTTACCTTCAATATCCTCTGCACCTTTCAAAAATGGATGCGGGATTGAGTCTAAAACCTTGCCTGTTGTATCGTATAAGGTATAAAGCTTTAGATTCTTATCGAAGCTCTTATAATCTTCCATTATAGAACCATAAGGTTGAACCACAACTTTTCCATCTTTAAGAATATCAAACTGCATAGTTTGGTCTTTAGGATAAGGTAGTTTCTCAATATAGTTACCATTGTAGTCAAAAGATATATAGTCTTTCTTACCGTACCATCTAAATACGATTATTCTTTTCTTATCAGTATCTACTGAAATTGCACTAACCGGATATTCACCTGGTCCTCTGCCAACTGCACCTATTGTGTTTAGAAACTTGCCATTTAAGTCAAAACGGAATATATATGAACTTTTTTGTCCATATATTGATTGAATAAAAAGACTGTTATCCTCGACCCGGCAATCATTGATTCTCGCAAGCAAAGCTTTATTATTGTTTTCAAGAGGGATGAAACGAATACTATCAGCAATCTCGCTCAGATTAAAAAAGGCTTCATTTTCCATCCCTTTGATTAGATCAAAATGATATGGATAAGTTAACGCAGTGGGCTCAATTTTGTTCTCTTCACTCTCATCAGGACTAGAACAACTAATTAGAAGTAGGATAGGAGTGATTAATATATACATGTAATTCCTTCGGAAAGTAGGTTTATATGAATTATGTGCTCGTCTCATACTTTGGTGTCTTGTTAATTGGGGCTAACGTATTGTAATATGGCATGAAGCGGTTTGCGAGTGATTTACTATCAAACCGAGATGAAGTTGAAACGGGCTTAAACCGCTCCAATTAAACACTTCACCGCTTTTTGCTATATTGCGTGTTAGCAAGCGTAATTATTATATCACAGGTTCATCAATTCGTTTTATTAGTTTTCC
>CAYXXW010000496.1:0-2209 GCA_964469115.1 uncultured Melioribacteraceae bacterium | reverse complement strand
CCTATCTAGCCAGCGTAGCATTCAATGAAAATTTACTATATTTAGAATATTACTAACCACTATGTTACCAATGAAGAATTCATACAATAGATTGTTTTTAATTCTAAGAATAATCTAAGCCCAAAGCAGTTTGAAACGTTTGTAGGTAGTCGTGATGGGCATAAGTATAATATAACCAAAATCGAAGATCAAACCTGGATGGCTGAAAATCTTGCTTATTTGCCAGCAGTAAGCTCTTCGTCTCAAGGATCTGATTACACTCCATATTAAAATGGGATATGGCAGTTATTACCTTGTTATTACTTGAATGGACTTGTTTATTAATTATAATGTTTCCCTAAAAACTGAAAACTAAAAATTATGAAAAGATTATTACTTATTATTGCAGTAGCATTGTTTACAATGTTTTCATCCAATTCATGTGAATTATTAGCACCCGATAAATGTGATGGAACTGTTAAGAATGAAATTTCATTTGATATGGAAACCAATGTTTTTATTGAAGTACCATCACACAACGACCTAATTGATGTAAGAGTTATATATTGGAAAACTCCTTGTGGTCTACCTAAAAAGGGAATATTTGAATATAATGTTAAAGCTCGTAGTGATATTTATAATATAAATGATAAAACCGCTTGGGTTCAACTTAGTTATGTTTCATATAATTTAAGGAACTCTAAAGATGAAATTACAGTAGAAGTAAAAATAACAAGTGGTGGTTATGAAGAAATAAAAACATATTATTATAGTTATGATGACTTCGAAAGTTCTAATGGTGATACACATTATAGTAATTTTGATTTTGATTGGAGCAATGAGTGGTCTAGTAATTAAATGAAATCTCAGCCATGAAAAACATGTGCCAGGTTTTGAGGGCTTAGGTCAGTGGGAATGGGCACTTATCATGGTTCTACTTCACGAAATACAATCAAGGCTAATGAGGAGTCCTCACAAGTAGCGGGAAGGCTCGAATTATTGTACCTAAATGATTTTTGGAATGTGGTTAAATTATAATTAATTTAATCACATACAAATTCTTGTATTAGGTGATATTTTGAAGGGTGTACAAAAAAACAATCTCTTATTCCATCATCAAAATTTCTTTGAATTGTCTCAACTTTTTTTAGCCCTTTTTCTGTATGGTTGTAAAACTCATAATCGTATTGTTTAATTATTGTTTCTAATGAATACTCGATACTATTAAATAATGTTTCACAAATAATTATGGGCTTAAACTGCTTGATAGTTTTATCTGAAAATTTTAAAATTAAATCTTCACAACCTTCTGTATCTAACTTTATTAAATCTATACACTTTATTTTATTCAATTCAATGTAATTATCTAATGTGTCTGACTTAACCTTTATTTTATTATGAATTTTCTTAGGCTTTGTTCCTAGATTATGTCCTCCTGAAAGATTAAATATTGTAGGGTAATTTTCGTTTTTTATTTCGTTAAATTCTATCTCTCCAATTGTATTAGATAATGCTATTTCTTCAATCGCTACTTGATTTTCCAAATTATTGATTTTAACGTTTTCGGATAAATATATCATTGGCCCAATAGAAGGTTCAAAAGCATATATTTTTATATTTGGATTAATTAATCCTCCTAATATACTATAGTAACCAATATTTGCTCCAACATCAAAAAAGACATCTATTTTTTTAATTAATTCTACAAAAATTGGAGTATACTCAAAGTCTCTATTTCTTTCCCAAAACAATAACCTTGTTATATAACTTGTTTGATTTGTCTTAAATTTAATTTTTTTTGAATAACCTTTGATGATAATTTTTATTTTTCCAGAAGGAGAAATTTTTATTTTAGATGGAAGAAAAAAATGTATACAATAAGTTATATTTCTAATTACCCAATTTATTTTAGGATTATATATGATATTATAAAAAATGTTCATTGTTTCTCATATTAAATTTTAATAAGGCTCTAAAGTTTCAGAGCCTACAAAAATACATCCTTTTTTTCAAGGCTAACAACGTTTTCATTAAACATGAAATTATTAATCTTTTCAATTACAACTTCTAATTGTTTGATATTATAATATTTATCAGAACCAGTGGAATAGTAGAAAAATCGGGCATATTGACCAGCTCCGCCGATTTCGCTTGACCACTCCTTTCCGGTATAAACACATTTTTAAGTGATTAAAATACAAGGCATTCTATCACATTATTTTAATGTAGA
>CAYXXW010000495.1:0-2210 GCA_964469115.1 uncultured Melioribacteraceae bacterium | reverse complement strand
TTTACATTTATAAAATTATTCCACTCCTTGAGAGAAACGTTTCAGTAATATACTATAGAACTTTCTCTCCTACAAGCATTGTGCTTCTTTCAAGGAAATCCATATTAGTAATGAGTTTCATTATTTGAATAGATTATTTAGATTCCTTGGAGGCAGAGTGAAAAGATTATTAGTAATACTTTTCTTATTTACTTCATTATCATTACCACAAGTTATTAATGTACCAAATGACCAACCAACTATTCAAGCTGGAATGGACGTTGCCAGTCCGGGTGATACTGTGCTTGTAGCTGATGGAACTTATACGGGTAATGGTAATGTTTTTCTCAGTTTCGGTGGTAAAGCCATTGTTGTAAAATCAGCTAATGGGCCTGAAAATTGTATCATCGATTGTGTTACTGGCACAGGAGTTCAGGCATTTCTCATAACAAATGGCGAAGGAGAAGGAAGTGTTGTAGATGGGTTCAAAATTATTAATGGTTGTTGGGTTGTATTTTGTGAGAATTCAAAACCAACTATTAAAAACAATATTATGGATGGAAACAACTCGGGAGTATATACCAGATATGGAGATGGAACTATCATAGAAAACAATACCATTCTCAACAGTAATGAAAATGGGATTTATTGTTTGAGCTCTTCACCAATTATAATGAATAATACTATTATAGGATCTAATTGGGAAGGTATTTACTGCAGAAGTTCCTACACGCCCATTATTGAGTCAAATAATATATCGGAATCAGAATTCAATGGTATAAAATGTTATAAATCTTCTCCAGAAATTAAAAGCAATACAATCCAAAACAATAAGGGCTCTGGCATATATATAGATAATTCTTCACCAGCTGTAATTGGAAATAGAATCTTTAATAATGGTATTCAAAATTCTTTTAGTAATTCACGGTTAACTGAATTTGATAGTCACCAGAAGCCATATAAGGAATGGGTAGGAACTACTTTAAATGGAACGGGCAATTACGGCGGTGTTTTAATCATTGAAAACTCATCACCAGTTATCAAAAACAATATAATTGCAAAAAACAAAGCACTTCAAGTTGCGGGAATTTCTTGCGATAGCACATCTTCTGCAACAATTGTGAATAATACAATTGTTGACAACACATCTCTAAGAAGCGCAGTCTATACTGAATCTTCATCAGTAGAATTTATAAACAATATTATTTCATCTTCAAACAGTAACGAAAACCTGTTAGGCAGAAGCTTAGACCGCTGGTATATGAACTCACTTCTTTGGATCTTTAATTATGAAGGTATAAAATTGAGATCTATTACATATTACTTTGGATTTATAAACAAAGGTGAACCTGGTGAGGTAACTATAACTGCTTTTGGTAGAGAGGATATGACTTTTACAGTATTTACTGGGGAAAGATATTGGTTGGAAGTAACATCCTCTGTTGATGATTGGGGAGAAGGTGGAAGCATAAATATTGATATTACATTAAGAAATGAAACTCTATCTTATTCAAATGATGCAAATCAAGGTGGTATGCGATACTACAGTGATTTCACTTATAGTTCTCAAGGACTATCATCAGAATCATCGGGAGCCTCAGCGATCGTGGCTATTGGAAACAGTCAAATTCCAACGCCAAAAATTGAATATAATGATTTTTTCGAAAACCAAGGATCTCTTTATCTTACAGCACTCAAAGATGATCCCTATCTTACTATTATACCTTTATCAGGAATTAATGGAAATATTTCACTTAATCCTTTCATAGAAGCCCCAAATTACCAATTAAGTGAAATTTCCCCATGTATTGATGCTGGTTGCCCAGATGAGTCTTTTAACGATAGTTCTGTTCCACCGGGAATGGGAACAGTAAGATCTGACATAGGAGCTTATGGTGGATCTAGCAACTCAATTATAACCGACATGGAAGATGATATATTAATAAACATTAATAATTTTGTTGACACATATAAATTGTATCAAAATTACCCTAATCCATTTAATCCAAGCACAACAATAAAATACTCAATCCCTAATCAAAGTAATGTAACACTAAAAATATTTGATGTATTGGGAAGCGAAGTAACAACTCTTGTAAAAAAAGAACAACCTCAAGGTAATAATGAAATTGAGTTTGATGGTTCAGTATTAACAAGTGGAATTTACTTCTATCGAATCCAAGCTGGTGATTTTGTAGATACAAAGAAGATGATATTGTTGAAGTAAGATT
>CAYXXW010000494.1:0-2221 GCA_964469115.1 uncultured Melioribacteraceae bacterium | reverse complement strand
GCAAGTTCAGCTAAAATATAATTTTGAATATGCAGATAATCTTGAAGCAGAGGGACTAGTAATATCATTCCAACAGTAAATAATCCTATTTCTTTTGGTTTCGGAATCCTGAACCGAATAATTGAAGTTACATCTTCAAAAACTAATTTACTGAATAAGATTGCCGGGAAAAGAATAAAAAGTATTTGACTGCCAATTGTGAGCAGTCTCATTAAGTTCATGTCTGCATTATTGAGATCGAACCCAAAAATGCTTAAAGTAAGAATACCACCACCAAATTGAAATAGAAAAAACACAACAATAAGCCCCAAAATTGCAGCTTTTGTCGGAGACATAGTAGGGACAATTTTCCTGCTTTCTTCCTTGTTTTCGTTTTGTTCTATTTGATCATTATCCATTTTTGAAAGATAGTTAAAAGCATTTCGGAATTCTACTTTTTGTGAACCAAGGAACTGAATTGCGATTGCTAATTTGAGTAATTTTATAGTAAATTAATTTTTCCTAGAAAAAAAGAGTGAGTAATAAATCCTATTTTCAAAAAGTTAAACTATAAAAACCAATGTAAAGTTATTGTATTAAATTCTCCGGAATCATTTAATTCTGTGTTGAATGAAATTAGTGAACTAACAAATGTCAAAACATCTTTGCGAGGAGTTAACGAGATTGAGTTTATTTTAATTTTTGTAATGAAGAAAATTGAAATAGATTCCTCAATCTTAAAAATTGCAAATCTCTTAAAAGATGATGCAGTGCTTTGGTTTGCTTATCCAAAAGGGACTTCTAAAAAGTATAAGTGTGATTTTAACAGAGATACCGGATGGGAAAAACTGGGTGAATTTGGTTATGAGGGAGTAAGAATGGTTGCAATTGATGAAGACTGGTCGGCACTAAGATTTAGAAAAGCTGAAAATATTAAAAGTATGACTCGAAGAAAAAATATGGCTATGAGTAAAGAGGGTAAAAAGAAAACAAAGGGGAAATAGCCACTTACAATTCAATAGCAACTGAGCAAATAATTATAAATATAGATTGACAGTAAGTAAAACTAAGAGTCTTTCCTGAACGAAGTCATCTTATCAGAAACACCTTCAAACTTAGTAAGTTCAGCATCTATTGAGCCAATAATTACTTTTGATTTTACTTTAACAGGCATCTTGGCTTCATCATCAGTCATCCAAATAATAATACTTCCTTCACTTTTAAATAATCCACCTTCAACAACAAGCGGTTCAACCATAATACAATCAAAAATACCAGCTTCAACTGTCACTGTTTCCTTTCCTCTATAAACAACTTCTAAAGGAAAAACTTTATCTTTAAAGAAATTTTCCAAATAAAAACTTTCCCCAGCTTCTAACGTATCATAATTAAATGTTCGTGTAAGATAAAAAGCCGAAACAATATCATTAACATTATTGGGAATCTCATAACTTCCGTTTTTAGTCTTTGCTAAATTTCTACGGTGATCAAAAAATGCCGAAAAGTCTCTCGAATAACTTCCCTCTCTAATATGCTGTTCAAATCTCCAAGGGAATAAACTTTCAACGTCCATGTATGTTTCGTATCTATCTCTTACTTTGAAGAAAGGATCGAAACTTTCCACGGAGTTTACATTGAATGTTATATGGTAGGTTTCCCGCTTGGCAATTTTTCTAATTTTAGGAATTTCCATTACAGCAACTCCAGCTGTAACAAAACCATATTTCACATCAAAAGTAAGTTTTTCTCCAACTCTAAACGCTTTATTTTCTAACTTCCTAAATTCTTTTTCTTGTGCAATATTTGATCCAATTGCTAAGAGAATTATTAAAGCTACCAATTTGTGGATTTTCATTTAATTCCTAATCAAGTGTAAAGGTTAATTCTAATACAATTTTTAATTGTACAAAGTTTCATTAAATCATCAATTATTCTCGTAAATATCCTAAAATGCTTAAATTTCAAACAATTTTAATTTGTTAATTACATTATTTTTTATCTGTTTCTATCGTGGATATCAGTTTAAGCCGAGAACTATTTCTTTGAGACATAAAGATTATCTTTAATATAAAACCGCCATGGCAACTCGACCGATTTTTTAATTCCAATTCTACTAGTTTTTACAATTCGATTTTTAGAAATCTTGGGTGCATCGAGTAAATAAATTTCTCCTTTGGTTAAGTCAACGCCATTTTGTTTTCTATCAATATTAAATGCCTGACAAATTTTAGCAGGACCGTTC
>CAYXXW010000493.1:0-2221 GCA_964469115.1 uncultured Melioribacteraceae bacterium | reverse complement strand
AAAAGAATTGAAAATCGAATTGAGCGGGAAGAAGTTTTTTTTGGGGCATGGAGATGGTTTGGTGGAAAATGATCTAGGATACAAAATTCTTAAATCAGTTTTACGGAACAAAATTACTCAGAAATTGTATTCAATCTTTCATCCGGATTTTGGAATTTGGTTAGCAAGTTCATCAAGTAAAAAAAGTAGAGATTACACAACAGATAAATCCTATGGAAAAATTGATGGTTTATTTGAAGCTGCCAAAAAGAAAATTGATGACGGATTTGATTTCGTTTTATTAGGACATTCGCATATTAGACGACATGAAAATTATAAAGATGGAGAATATATAAATTTGGGAACATGGCTTTCAAAACCCTGCTATGCAAGCTTTGAAAGCGATAAAATCGAGATTATTGAGTGGAATACTAAATGAGTGAAAATTTAATAAAAGAAAACAAACAGAGAAATAAAAAGAACTTAAAAATTGCACTTTGGTCATCATTTGGGATAGCAGTTATTGCAATCCTTGTTGGCGGATACTTTTTTTATCAGCATATAATTTCCGGGTTACCCTCATTAGAGGAACTCGAAAACCCAAAGCAAAGTTTAGCCAGTAATGTTTTTAGTGCTGATGATGAATTAATTGGACAATACTTTAGGGAGAATAGAAGAGAAATTTCGATTGATAGCATTCCTACGTTTGTTGTTGACGCTTTAATTGCTACAGAAGATCGAAAATTTCATGATCATTGGGGAGTTGATCTTGAACGATTTGTTAAAGCAATGGTTAAAACTATTTTTCTTGGGAAAAGGGAAGGTGCCAGTACAATAACTCAGCAGCTATCAAAGAATTTATATGATCTGAAAGTTTTTCGTGAAAATCTTTTTCAGACAGGAGTTAGGAAAATACGAGAGTGGTTTACTGCAGTTCAGATTGAACAGACCTATACAAAAAAAGAGATCCTCCAAATGTATCTTAATAATTCCTACTTTGGAAACAGAGCTTACGGAATTGAAATGGCGACACAGCATTATTTTGGTAAAAGTGCAAAAGATTTAAAACTCAGCGAAGCAGCTGTATTTATTGCATTGTTAAAATCATCGGTTTATTACAATCCGATTAGAAATCTAGAAAATGCTACAAGAAGGAGGAATTTAGTTCTTTACAACATGAGAAATGTTGGATTTATTTCGGATGAAGAATATCAAAAACTTAAAGAAGAGCCAATAGAGTTGGCAAGTACTGAATCAAATTCAGGCGTGCAAAGTGAGATAGCACCACATTTTGTTGAGCATATAAGACGTCAGCTTGAAAAGATGGAAGAGGAGTATGAATTTAATTTATATGAAGATGGATTAAAGATTTACACTACCCTTGATACAAGAATGCAGACTATTGCAAATAAAGTTACGGTTGAGCACCTTGATGAATTCCAAAAAGTATTTGATGAAAACTGGAGTTGGAATAAAAACCGAGATATACTTAATGAATGGCTGGATAAGCATGTTAAAAATGATAAACTTTATCTCAATTCAAAAGCTGAAAAAAGAAATGAGATTTATGATAGTCTTAGATCTGATAAAAGATTTGTCGATTCAATAAAAACAATTCTGCAGACAATTGAAGTTGGGTTTGTTTGTCTGGATGTTACGAGCGGCGAAATAAAAGCAATGGTTGGTGGAAGAGATCAAGTATTTAACTTTGGTCTTAACCATGTTACTCAGGTAAAAAGACAGCCCGGTTCTGCCTTCAAGCCAATTATATATTCTGTTGCTTTAGAGAATGGTTTGTACCCAGCTTATCCAATTTTAAATCAAGAATTTGAATATGGCGATGATGCTTGGAATCCTCATAATTTCGATTTAAGTACCAGCGGTTTTATGACTTTACGTGAAGGAGTGCGAAATTCTGTAAACCTAATTAGTGCAAGATTAATTATTGAAGATCATGTACAACTTTGGAAAGTTGGAAAGTTAGCCGAAAAATTAGGCATTAAAACTAAGTTAAATCTTGTCCCTTCAATCTCTTTAGGTACTTCAGAAGTTATCCCTTTAGAATTAACATCTGTTTATGCTACCTTGGCTAATAAAGGAATTTATAATGAACCAGTTTCAATTATGAAAATTGAAGATAAGAATGGGATAATTTTAATGCAGGCACTTCCACATTCAGAGGAAGCATTATCCGAAGAAACAACATTTATGATTACAAATATGTTAGAAACAGTAATGAATG
>CAYXXW010000492.1:0-2222 GCA_964469115.1 uncultured Melioribacteraceae bacterium | reverse complement strand
ATGAAATTAAAAACTGAACAAAAAATGCAATTGATTTTATCACTAATTCTGTTTGGGGTTTTGTATGAAACGCATTTTAATTATTGAAGACGATCCCGCTATACTTTTGGGTTTAAATGAATCTTTGGTTGAGGAACATTTTGAAGTGCTAACAGCTAGCGATGGTGAGGAAGGATATCAAAAAGGGAAGAAGGAAAACATTGACTTAATTATTCTGGATATAGTCTTGCCATCTAAAAATGGAATTGAGATCTGTAAAGAATTAAGGGCATTTGGAATTACAATACCAATTCTTATGCTTACCAGTAAACGGGAAGAAATTGACAAGGTCCTTGGATTGGAAATTGGGGCAGATGATTATGTTACAAAGCCGTTTAGTATAAGGGAGTTAATTGCAAGAATAAAAGCTTTGCTGAGAAGACAAGTTGAATTTAAGAAAGATCTTGAGGATTACACGTTTGGGAATATTTCAATAGATTTTAAGCGACAAGAAGTTTTCAAGGGCAATTCAAAAATAGAAATCTCTGCAACCGAAATAGGTATATTAAAATATTTTATTCAACTTGAAGGTGAAGTAGTAACAAGGCACCAGCTACTCGATGATGTTTGGGGTTATGAAAACTTTCCAACTACCAGAACTGTTGACAATTTTATTCTGAATATCAGAAAAAAAATTGAAGATGATCCTTCTCGTCCCAAACATCTTTTAACAATTCATAAAGCAGGTTATAAGTTTGTGAAATAAATTTGGTAAGGAAATGAAAAGTATTTTACATTTCTGTGACAACTCGTTAATGATCCTTCCTTATAATGTATTAGGATTCTCAAAATAAAATTGGTGAGTAAATTATGAAAAGCTCAACAATCTCCAACAGTATCATTTTATTACTATTTATTATCCCTAATCTTATATGTTTCTCACAAGACAGTTCAAAAATTATAATGCTCAGTAAAGATATTGGTCCCATAGTAGATTTAAATGAGAAATTGGAATATAATATTCTGCCAAGGGTTAAGGAAAGTTTTGTTAGTGCAATGTTTTATTTAAGTGCCGATAGCCTATACAAGTGTAAGTTAAAATTGAGAAAGGATCAAACTGTTACCGATACAACCCTAATGCTAAATTATAGTTCTATTAGAAATTCAGCTATGAGAGTGCAGTATTTGGAAAGTATAAAAAAAGGCCACAGTAATTTTAATATGCAAAATGTAAAATTGATTTTTGCAAATAATGAAGAGGTGGAAAATATAGTAAAAATGGAAGAAAGCAGTTTAGCGATCAGTAAAAAAATTAATCCAAAATTATATGAATTTACTTTTGTTAAAGAACTGCCTCTAAATAAACAAAATATTGACTATGCACAGTTTATAGAAAGCGATAACTATTTTGGAGCTTCTTTTGGCATATTATATAATAGTGAAAATTTTAATGAATTAAGACGGATATTCAATTTGCTGGAAGAAAACATTCCTGAACCCGGCTATGAAATTACTAAATCTGATTTAACCTTCAATTCATTCCCAATATTCAGTTTTTCTAGTAATTTAATAATTTTTAAGAACTTAATGTTTGAGTTAAAGTATGGTTTTAATATAACTCCAAGTTCATACCAGTATCTGAGCTATACTACTTTTCTTGCATCTTTGGGTTACTTACAACCAGTATTAAAAAACACAAAGCTTTATGGAGCAATTGGTTTTACTGGAGTAGACTTTGATGCTTTTAAAAGTTATAACGTTGCAATAAATGAAGATAAAAGCATGCTTGAATCAATTACACTTAATGGAAGGACGAAAGGAGTTAAACTTAGTTTGGGAATAAAGTATAATGTATCTTCTTCATTTATCATTGATTTAATTGCCAGTCAAAATTTTTACTCCGATTTAGAAATAATCAATACTGGGAGCTATCAAATACCATATACACCAAGTATGAATATTGATAGTTATGATATTGGAATAAGTTTTTCTGTAATAAACAATTAGGGTTTAAAAATGAAAACGATAATAACAATTTGTTTGAGTGTGTTCTTATTACTTAGTAGTTGTATGTTCAATAATGAGATATCTACTTTTAATGAACTTGCTGAGAGCAAATCAGATGGAAAGATTCAAATAGTTACAGTTGATTCGATCGTGTATTTTGCAGACACTTATTCGTACAACGATTCTTCAATAAGTATTATTGGCAATAAGAAGAACGATAGACTAGAATCAATATA
>CAYXXW010000491.1:0-2226 GCA_964469115.1 uncultured Melioribacteraceae bacterium | reverse complement strand
ATAAAATTTACGAAACACTAGCTCAAGATTTTCTTTATTCTAATCCGGATAATCTATTGGTATTTTTTGATAACCATGACATTGATAGGGGAATGTATGGTGCAAAATGGGATTTGCATAAATATAAAACCGGATTAACATTGGTCTTAACAACTCGCGGTATTCCTCAACTGCTTTACGGAACTGAATTTGGCATGGATGGCGGTGGTCATCACGGATATATAAGAGAAATGTTTCCAGTAAGTTTTATCAATGGGGAAGAAACTGATATTCCAATTGAAAAAAAGATTAAGCAAAAAAACATATATAATTTCACAAGAGATTTACTGCACTTAAGAAAAAATTATAAAGTATTGAGAACAGGTAAATTAACTCATTTCCCACCTAAAGATAATGTTTATGTTTACACGAAAGAATTAAATAATAATTTGATTATGATCTGCATAAATGATAATGATAAAGGAATTAAAATAAAATTAGATAATTATCTTTATGGTATAGATAAAATAAATTCCCTTAAAAATTTGTTAAAAAATGAAACGATAATAATAAATCAACAACAAAATATCGAAATCCCTCCAAAATCCATTTCCATTTACTTAATTGACTGAGATAAATTATGCTTGAAATTCAAAAAAAACTAACAAATTCATTCTACTCATTATTAGCTTTACCAGCTACTGCAATGGGATTCGCACTATCAATACAAATTTCTGCCCTTAGTTGGATTTTGGTAACTCAATTTGGATTAGACCTGCATGAAATGGGATTCGTATGGGCAGCTGGACCAATTGCCGGATTAATTGCTCAGCCTATTGTTGGAATTATTAGTGATAAAGTTTGGTTTTGGGGAGGAAGACGGCGACCGTTTATTTTAGTTGGCGGAACAATTGCTGCGCTCATGCTTTTAGCTTTACCGAACATTGGTGTAATTAATTCCTCAATGGGAATTGACAGCTTAATTGCAGTAGCTATGATCGTAGCACTTACTCTAGATTTAGCTATTAATGTAAGTTTTAATCCAACTCGTTCAATAATTGCTGATGTAACTCCGGATGGAATACCAAGAACAAAAGGTTACACATGGATGCAGACAATCTCCGGAAGTTTTGGAGTATTAGCTTATGCAATTGGAGCTGTTTTTGGAAATTATTTTCTAATCTATTTTGGAGTTTTTCTGGTTCTCGCGTTTACTATTCTTCCATCATTTGCAATTACAGAAAAAAAAGATTTGCGATTAACAAATATTGGTGAAGAAGAAGTTTCAAAAGATAGAGATACAAATTTACCGGAATTCTTAAAAATTTCTTTAGCAAATTCTTTTTCATGGCTTGGTGTTCAGACAATGTTTGTTTTTGCAATTGGATTTATAAGTCAGCATATTAATCCAACTCCGGAAAATTCTTCAAATGAAATGTTGGAAATTATAAATAATAAGACGGGTCAAATAATTTCAATTTCGTTTTTATTACTTAATGCAGTTGGTGCAATTCTTCCAAAATTTGTTTTGGAACCAGTGACTGAGAAAATTGGGCGAGTTAAAACTCAAGCTATTGCTGTTGCAATCATGTCGCTTGGTTATTGGGGCATTGTCTTTTTTGCAAATTCTGAATACAGTTTATATTTCTTCATGCTAATTGCCGGAATTGGCTGGGCTGCAATTGTGAGCTTACCATTTGCGATTATGTCAGAAACAGTTGACGAAAGCAAAATGGGATTTTTTATGGGAATGTTCAATTTATCAATTGTAATTCCTCAACTCATTGTAAGTGCGATTTTTGGTACATTAATTCAGAATGCAGATGATAAATCATTAGTTTTTATAATAAGCGGGGTTGCATTAGCAATTTCTGCAGTATTATGGTTAATTGTAAAAGAGCAGAAAGATTCTAAACTGGAATAATTTTTTTTCAACATTTAGATTTCCACTTCACATTTATTACTATTTATTCGATTATTAAATGAATAATTGAATACTTATAGTTATGATAAAACTTTTTTTAGCAGTCTTTATTTTCACAAATCTTACTTTTTCTCAATCAAATAAATTCAACTTTGAGTTTTCCGGTATTGATCAGTTTTGGAAAATTATTGCAAAGTTCGAAAAAAATCAAGAACCGAGTAATTCTGACTGGGATAAGCTATTCAACACTCCCGGTTATATAATATTAACCAGTGGTGAATTTACTCGCGAATTTTTTGAGGAAAATTTTAGATTAGTATTTA
>CAYXXW010000490.1:0-2241 GCA_964469115.1 uncultured Melioribacteraceae bacterium | reverse complement strand
TTGGTTATTCTTTCTACTTATATAATTGCAAAAGACGTGCCATCCATTCAGTAAGCTAGCTCTAGATTTGCAATTAAGAAAATTGAACAGTGGCGAAGAGATTACAACGAATTCAGGCCACACAGCTCTTTTAATGATTTAACTCCGAATAAGGTACATTCGGAACAGAGTAAAAGCCCGATTTCTCTACTTCTGACTGGCACATAGTATTGGGAGGGGGTCACTCAATACATTTTAGATCAATAAATTCGTAAACAAGCGGAGCTGTTTTTGGGAAGCTTACAGTAAAGCCAAAAAAAAATACTGAAATTGTAAGAAATCAGAAATTGTTGCTACTTATTGGCTGAAATGATCATTCAGGATTGGAACAAGATTTAGATATAAGAGAATTTACAGAATTGATTGAAGAAAACCAGGGAATTATCTTCAAGGTTTCTGGAATGTATTGTGATAATGAAGCCTGCAGACAGGATTTGTTCCAGGATATTTTGTTGCAATTATGGAAATCCTATCCAAGTTTTAACAAAAAATCAAAATTTTCATCCTGGATGTACCGCGTTGCCCTGAATACTGCCTTTTCGCAATTTAGGACAGAAAAAAAGAACAGAAAAAAACTTATGAGTGAGATCCCTTCTGATCTTACCGACGATTCGCATGTTGACGAAACAAGAGAGGAAGAGAGAATTCTGCACCATGCAATTGGAAGATTGAAAAAAACTGAACGAATGATCATCATTCTCTATATGGATGATTATCCCTACGTAGAGATCTCAGAAATAATAGGGATTTCTGTATCAAACGTTGGGGTAAAAATCAATCGCATCAAGTCAAAATTGCAAACGATCTTAGAAGAATTGGGCTATGGACTTTAATGAGATACAAAATACTTGGAAGAATTCTTTTAGAAGAAAGAAGCCCCTTGATAGGGGGCAGATTGAAACGCTTCTGAAAATCAGAAAAAACTCTAACAGCGCATTAAATAAAATAAAGAAGAGCTATAAAATTGAACTAATCGTTGGATCAATAATGTATATTATTATTGTTTTTGGACTATTCTGGTTTATTAAATCATCTGCTGTATATATTTTTTTACTGTTGATAACGCTGCTCCTTGGTTGGGGAATTTACTTTGCCTGGGAATCATATAAAAAAATTAAAGAGACAATTTTTGATACAGAAGGATTAAAGCCATCACTAATTAAGACAATCGCTGATATTGAGAAATTTATCAATTTTGGGAAAAGCAATTTCATTAAATATTTGATAATTCCTTGTGCATGCTTGCTGGGTATGTTTATGGGATTATTTATTGCTTCACAATTTACTTCAGACAATAAGGATATTATGGAAATGATTCTTACGCTTGAACGAAGATCAATAGTTAAAATGATTTTTGTGCTAATTATTACAAGCGCAGGGACAATTGTATATTCTCAATATATGCTAAAGCGGATGTACCGGAAACATCTGAATGAGTTAAAACAATGCTTGAAGGAATTCGAAGAAACAGACCAGTAATCAATTCAACTAACCAAAACATACAGACATGAAAATTAGAACTCTTGGATCGATAATTATTGCCAGCGCTATTATCTGGGGAGCGGTGATAGTAGGATGCTCACTTAAATTAAAAGGAACTGATTGCTATGATGAAATCAGTATAATCCTGTTTGGAGGCGTATTTTTACATATCCTGCTTCTTGGAGGTTTTTCCGCAGCTCAGATGAAGAAAATGAAAGACGAGAAAGCCGGAGAAGAGTAGAAACTTATATTGAATAATATTGCCCAATAATCCAATGGTATTTGCTGATGGCATACATCAAGGCCTTTAATGCATCCTGGAATATATCCTGAGTTTCAAGATCATTGCCACCCATTTTATGCACCCGGTTATCCCGATTACGGATTCCCTGGAGGAGTTGTTGTTCGGTGTATTCCTGCTTAAAATGAAACTTGGCAATAAGACAATTGTGGCTATTCTGGATTGCTCCAATTGTAGGTGCAATTTTAGCAGGAATAGTTTATAAGTTCATCTCTCCAGATAAAGAGGATTAAAACAATGGTAACGGTGGAACTAAGCTGCCGTAGCGTGGCGTGAGCTTTGCCTTGCTGCAAAGAGCGTGACACGCGTTACGGTCTGCTTTAGTGATCCTAAGTTTACAAAAATCTATTGGATTTATTAATCCCTTTTTTATTTCAGCTATTTTTATGACTTCAATGTAGGCCAAAAGCTGCTATCAC
>CAYXXW010000489.1:0-2253 GCA_964469115.1 uncultured Melioribacteraceae bacterium | reverse complement strand
TGCTTCTGCATATGGATTAACAATAAATGTAATGTCTTTAATGGGAATCATTTTAGTAATTGGTATTCTTGTTGATGATGGAATTGTTGTAGCAGAAAACATTTATAGTCATTATGAACAAGGTGAATCCCCAATTAAAGCCGCTGTTAATGGTACGCTAGAGGTTTTGCCTTCTGTTGCAACCGGTGTTACAACAACAATATTAATTTTCTTGACATTCTTTTTTCTTGAAGGAATGATGGGTGAAAGTGCAACTGATATAGCTTTTATTGTTGCCGGTACTCTTGGTTTTAGTTTGTTGGAAGCAGCTATAATTCTTCCTGCCCATATAGCTCATTCCAAAGCCTTAAAAAGAAAAGAAGAAAAACAAAATAAAATATTATTAAAATTTGAGGGAATGTTATTTGCTATACGTGACAAA
This sequence comes from uncultured Melioribacteraceae bacterium, assembly GCA_964469115.1. Classification (GTDB taxonomy): domain Bacteria; phylum Bacteroidota; class Ignavibacteria; order Ignavibacteriales; family Melioribacteraceae. The sequence goes on along the minus strand of CAYXXW010000489.1, from coordinate 1,832 downwards.
ATTTATAAACCGGTTATCTATTATTGTATTAAACATCCTGTTGTAATTTTAACAATTCCTACTGCATTATTTATTATTACTTATGGTGCCTTAAAAGGAAATATAATACAAACAACATTTTTCCCTTCAATAGAATTCAATAATGTAGATATCACATTAGAGATGCCTGCCGGTACGAGCGATAATATTACTGATGAAAAGTTAAAATATATTGAATCAAAAATTTGGGAACTGGGTGAAGAATATTTAGAAGAATTTCCTAATAAGAAAAGCTTTGTTGAATCAGTAACAAAGAAAACCGGTCCCGGAACACACGTTGGGAGTGTTACCTTAGTTGCTACTGGAACAGAAGAACGAGAATGGGATAACTCAATTATAAAAACCAAATTAAGAGAAATAATTGGAGAAATAGAAGGCGCTGATAAATTGCAAGTTGGCGGTGGAGGCAGGTTTGGAATGCCTGTTTCCATAGCGCTGCAAAGTTATGATTTGGAACAACTAACTAATGCTAAAGAAGAATTAAAAAATGAACTTAGAAATATTACCGATCTTAAAGATGTTGTTGATGATAATCCTCCTGGATTGAGAGAAGTTAAAGTAGAACTTAATGATAATGCATTCAATTTGGGATTAACTACATCTGAGGTAATGTCTCAAGTAAGAAGTGGATTTTATGGAAAGGAAGCTCAGAGAATTTTGCGCGGAATTGATGAAGTTAAAATATGGGTGCGCTATTCAGAAGATGAACGTTCTACTATTACTAAATTAAAAGATATGCGTATAAAGTTATCAGATGGCAAGCAAATTCCCCTGAGTGAACTCGCAAAGATATCTATTGATAGAGGTGTTTTAAGCATAAGTCACATTGATGGACAAAGAGTAATTAAGGTTGAAGCTGACGTTGCAAATACAGGAGTATCTGTTACGAACATGTCAACTAAAATAAAGAATAGTATAATGCCGGAGTTAATGGAAAAATATTCTGAAGTAACCTGGTCAATGGAAGGTGAAAGTCGTGAATCGGCCAAAACAGTTGATTCAATGTTAGCAATTGTTCCTGCATTCTTAGTATTAATGTTTATGCTGGTTGTTTTTACATTCAGATCATTTATGCAAGCATTTATTGTTTATTTGTTAATTCCATTTTCATTTATTGGAGTTTTGTGGGGTCATTTCATTCAAGGGTATTTATTCAGTATGCTTTCTGGTTTTGGGGCAATTGCTCTAATAGGTGTAGTAATAAATGATTCCCTTGTATTTATAGATGCTTTTAATCGTTATTTAAAAAGTGGTCTTGATTTTACATCAGCATTAACAAAAGCGGGGCTAAACAGATTTCGTCCTGTAATCCTCACCTCGGTTACAACAATATTTGGTTTAGCTCCGCTAATTTTTGAAACCAGTTTCCACGCACAGTTTTTATCACCTATGGCTATCTCAATGGCTTACGGTTTATTTGTAGGAACTATACTTACTCTTGTAATGATTCCTGCAATGTTGAGTTTGGTTAACAATATAAAAGTCAAGTTATACAATGTGAATACAAGAGAAGAAATTGAACCTGCTATAATGGAGCAAAATTATATAAAACAGTATGAAGTCTAGGAGCAGAATAATGAAAAGATATAAACAAAAAAATGTTAAGCAAAATGTCATTCTAAACGCATTGAAGAATCTAGGCTCTATGAATTTGTTTAGTTCTGAGATATTTCGCTCTGCTCAATATGACAACAAGATAAAAGTGAATAACTTCATTAAATTAATTACAATAATGTTTTTCCTATTTGTTGTGTCATTGCAGGCACAGCAAAAAATGACGTTAGAGCAAAGTA
>CAYXXW010000488.1:0-2256 GCA_964469115.1 uncultured Melioribacteraceae bacterium | reverse complement strand
GAATCAAAAGTTAAACGATTTAGATTACAACGTCCTTTACCTTGATTATGACAAAACAAAAGGATTTGGGTCCTTCTCAAAAATCGATATCTGGTGGAATAACAACAGTGAAATTGGAGATCTAACACTCCAAATTGCCAAAAGGATTTTAAGCTCAACGGATTGGAACCATGCAGTCATTAGAATCCTTTATCTCAATAATATGTATCAAAAAAACATTATTGAAAATTTAATTCGCGAACAACTTTCATCCTTAAGAATAGATTTCCCCTTCCAGGTAATAAATAATGAATTAGAAAAGAAGTCCTTCTATGATGTCATAAAGAAACATTCCTATGATGCAGACCTGATCATGATTGATATTCCAAGCATGAAATCAGGAGAGGAAGCTTCCTTTGTTCGGGAAACAAACAATTTCCTGGGTGTCATGGGTACAACCCTTCTGGTGCGTGCCTCCGAGGGCTTCACAGCAAAAAAACAGGATCACCTGGAATTGGAGAAAGTATACAACGAATCACACATCAAATTAGAAATAGAAAGCAAACAATCTGTAGAATTACAAGTATCCCAAAACGATATCCTAAACAGGGAGGTCCAACAAATTGACCAAAAAATCGGCCTGCTAAACACCAAAACCGCGCAAACAATCATTACTGCTCTGGCAGATGTTTACACCGCTTTGTACACCATTTTTAAGACGAAAATTGAAGAGGACAAAATAATTTCCCCCGTTTTAATCATGGAACTAAAACAAAGCTTACTTGAAGATTTTATAGCTAATAATAGATTAAGCTATGTTTCAGATACCATTCATGAAGCTGTAAAAAACCACCTTGATTCCACCCGAAGTATTATTAATAATACGCCTAAAGTCATCGATGAAATAAAATTATTAAAAACCGCGTCAAGCTATTACAGCAATGAATATTTACAGGCCCTGGCTCAACAATTGATGATTGTTGGTGTTTCTGGCAATGCAATAAACAATTGTTTCATTAACTGGGTAAGTAATTATAATGAGTCTAAGAAGCTCGATTTAAAAACTTTAGGTGAAGAATTAGAAGCTTCTTATGAAAAGCTAAGCAAGCATTTTTTGGACAGCTTAAACAGCACATCCCGACAAATGTGCAATGATATTCTAGCTGCTACTCATAAAAATATAGGTAGAAGGAAACGAAAAGCTGCCGTAAAATTCCTAAACAATTATGCGCATAAATGGCTTTCAAACCATCTCTTGCTCACGAACCAATTACTCTTGCACGTACAATTGAGCGTTTTGCAATTAAAAACCAGGGATAGCTTAATAAAGGCAAGCGATCATATTGAAAAACTATTTCTTGACAACAGTCTCAAAACCATTAAAAAATATACGAAGGAGCTTCCCAATATTTCTGTAGAAGAATTGGGCAAGTTGGAGAAGGAGTTTTACCAGCATTCCAACCAGATAAACCTGGATCTATCAGTAGCTTCAATCCAGACAGAACTGGAAGCCAACCTCACTAATATTGCAGAAACCATTGAAGTAGTTTCGTATGATGAATTTAATAATTTTGAAGCCAGCCAGGAGGGAATACTTCCCATCCCTTTGAACGCAAGAAAAATCACGAGGGGCTTATTGGAAAATGAAATTATTGCAAAACTAAAGGAGCTCTACCAGGAGATTATTAATGATGGAAGAACAGAGCACAATAAGTTAGAGAATGCCCTGGAGCTGTTAAAGTTAACTTTGTTGAACCTCGACGGCAATAAGAAAAATTCCAATGAGGTATTGGAAATAACTATAAAACAATTCGAGGAATCTTACGAAAGAATTCAAGAGATTAAGCAAGAACAAGATTCTGAAATATATGCAATACTAGCCTTTTTAAAGTATCTGTTACATGCCGAAACTATTTCAAAAAGAGCGGATGATTTCGATGTGGTTTTCAAGAAACCCAGTTCAAAAGGCTATTCTAAAATAGTCAATAACAAAGCTGAGAAATTAGTGAGCAAACTGGATAACTACTTATTGGAAATAAGGGACAAAGTTGCTCGTACGGATTCTCAATTCCGTGCCAAATCAAAACAAAACCCGCACACTCAATTTGCTGATTTTTCAGACAAGGTTAGTCTTGCATCAAAAACAGCTAAGGAGTTGCCCTTTTATTATTACCAGCTTTTTACGGGGAAACATGCACCACCTGCCGAGCTCTTAAAGAACAGGCAGGTAGAATTATCAGAGGTGAAAAAAGCCATTGACCGATTTCAGGAAGGCAA
>CAYXXW010000487.1:0-2259 GCA_964469115.1 uncultured Melioribacteraceae bacterium | reverse complement strand
ATAGTGAGGGTGCAAGACCTGCGGGGATATCCAACTATTCCGTTGATAAATTGTCAAAGGACATAATGGACATCGCAGAATACACTGGCAAAGAACAATTTCACTTAATAGGCCATGATTGGGGCGCTGTGGTTGGTTGGCAAATAGTACATGATAATCCAGACTCCATATTGAGTTGGACTGGGTTGTCGGTGCCTCATACACAAAGTTTCTTTGAAGCTCTTTTAAACGACAATGATCAAAAAAAACGAAGCAAATACATCAAATTATTTCAAATTCCTGTTTTGCCAGAGCTCAAAATTAAGTCACAGAACTTTAAGATCTTGAGAGAGATGTGGGATGCTCAAAGTAAGGAGGAAGTGGAGGATTATCTTTCAATCCTGTATGGGAATAATGCTGTCACAGCTGTGCTTAACTATTATCGGGCAAGTTCTGAGCTTACTAAAAAAGCCAAAACAAAAACTATCTTAGGCGACATCCATGTGCCGACACTTTTTATCTGGGGGAAAAATGACGTAGCCATAGGAGCGGAAGCTGTAAAGAATGGACATAAGTATATTAAAAAGGAGTATACCTACCTGGAATTGGAGAGTGGGCACTGGTTAATTCAATCTAGTTATTCTGAAGTCAAAGACGCAATTATAAAACATCTTTCCAAATATCGCTCACTCTAACGGCATTGGCCCCAGGTTAGTTTATTCCAGTTTTCTATTACAGAATTAACATTAAACTACGAGGGAGCCTTGTTAATTCCGCACTATTGAATTTTATTGGTTCTGTACTGGTTAATGTGATGAGAAGTCGAAATATCGCAGGGGAAGTGGATTCCTTTAAAATAATACTCTTTGTACTGGGTCATTGATCATAACAAAAAGGACATGAGAATCATGTTTATATCAGACATAAATTTATCATCAGTTCTTCAAAGTATTCGTAGTATTTTTTATTTAACTTTAAGCTTATTAAGCTTTTCAATTGAACATCCTGACAATTACAGAAAACAATTAAACTTTGATGAAAAGATATTACCTAATAGTTCTAATACTCCTAATTGTGAAGACAGGATACTGTCAGAGGCTATCAATTCCTTATGTAAATGGCATAGTAATCACAAATAATGACACATTAGAATGCTATGTAAAAGCTAATTCGGCGTATAAGGAATCTATAAGTTTCAGGTACCAGAAGAACACCAAGACAATTCTTGCTAGCGTTGACACCATACTGTTTGTATTTACAGATTATAATACATACGCAAGAGTTAAAGCAGATAATGATCTGGGCTTATTGAGAGTTATTTGTTGGGGAAGAATTAATCTGTTTGAAGATGTTCTTTTTCGCCACTATAAAACAGGACGACATTCAACATATACTACAGAAGAACTGATATACTATGTTGAAAAAGATAATCAGGTCACACAAATGTCGATAGATAAGGTAAATGAATCAATAGGAGTTTATTTTGAAGATAATCCCAGAATTCATTCAATAATAAATCAAATGGAACAGTTAGATCCAAAGTTTCTGGTTGAATTGTTAAATGAGTACAATAATCCGAGCACAAAATGAAATCAATCCTAACTATTGCTTTGCTACTTATATGTCTGGGAGCATACTCCCAAAAGAATGAAATAGATGTAGTTGACTATTCAAAAAATGCCCTTCTCATGATGGAGACAGAAGAAATTATTGGTAGATCACATGTTGTTTTTAAAAATATTTTAACCATATCAGATAATGAAGCAGGTAGAATAAAAATAAATGCTGTAAAGTCTGTTGATAGCAGATTTGCAGTAGTTTCATTAGATGCTTTTGGCGGGAAAAGTGATTGTATAAGTGATGATGCCAAAGCAATTTTTAGATTTAGAGATGATACATTTTTGACTACAAGCAATGATGGAGATTATAACTGTATAAACGAATTTACAAAATATTTCGGAGGTGCATATGGTCAACAAAAAATATTAAAACAACTTGCAAGCAAAGAAGTGCAGAATTTACGAATAGATTTAGTTGAAGGAAGCATTGAACTGACTTTCTCAGATCGAGAAAGCAAAGTCTTTATGAATTCTATGAAGTATTTTCTTGAAATGATCTTAAAACCCTCCGCAGATCCAACAACGCTTTAAACGCAAAACTCCTAAGTATTGTATTTTTTTGTCATATGTTTTATACACGGTGTTGTATACTGGCTTTATTCATTCTCAAATGAGACTAATTCTCACCTTCTTTTTTTTAAGTTTGGTATTATTGGTTTTT
>CAYXXW010000486.1:0-2266 GCA_964469115.1 uncultured Melioribacteraceae bacterium | reverse complement strand
CTGCCTGTTCTTCAGCACACACGATGCAGGGATCAATTTCATGACCTACTGTCATATTAGTCATCCTTAAGGCTCCTCCCAAATAAATAGATTGAACATCATTCTTGTATAATCAAAACCGTTTCTTAACATTGATATTTAATAGACGTATCGTTTTTGTCCCTTTTGGGAATGTTATATCGGCGTCTTGTTAATAGCCCTATTAGGGACAAAAATAGCCAATCACAATCAATTATTTTATTTGATGGCGCACTCTAAGAACAGAGTGCAGGCGATTACATATACATTGAGATCATCTTTGTTGGGCGGTCATTGCCCAATCTGGTGGTCAGTTGGAGACATCACCAGTTTTAACCCTCGGATTCCGTAGCTCACAATAGTGGGGTACAGTGGTCTCAGCGCAGCTATCATCTATTTTCTGCAATTCAAAAGTGAAGTATATTCTTTTTTAGGCATGTGATTGTTCGATAAACAGTACCCATAATGGGAAGCCTCAAAAAACATCTCGCTTTGTCCGTTTTATAATTGACTCAAGTTATCGGCTAAGCCTTGTGAAGGCTATTTATGGATTTGGTGACTTGCTTTTTATCTGTGAGTCATTAAAAATCTTCGAATAGAGTACCAGCCCTCCAGTCAGAGTCGCCTGAAACAGATCGGCTAAATCCTCCGCTTACGCTGGAGTAATTGCCACTGGCGGTGTTACCGGATCCGGCGCTGACAACAGATGTGACACCGGAGGCCGTATTGCCCGTTCCTCCCGTAACCGAAGAAAACACGTTGGTAGCATGATTGTTGTCCCCTCCGCCGATACTCGAGGTGTCGCCGCTGGCCTCGTTTGACCAGCCGCCGCTCACGTTGGAGTAATTGCCACTGGCGGAGTTGGCGTTACCACCATTTACACTGGCATACTGCCCCGAAGCTTTGTTTTCATGGCCTCCGCTGACACTAGAGTTTTCACCTAGGTCATGATCCTCCAGCACCGGATCTCCAGCAATGTTTTTATGACCTCCAAGAATAGCTGAATAATGGCCAAATGCTATATTGCCGTCTGCATCGTAAAACCCCCCACCTCCAGCTACAAAAGAATGTTCACCAGAAGCTTGGTTATAACGTCCGCCGCTCACCGAGGCACTAGAGCCGCTGGCTATATTAAATTCCCCCCCGCTCACTGAGGCATAATTCCCGCTGGCTGTATTATCAACCCCTCCGCTTACCGAGGTAAAGTACTCGCTGGCCGTATTACCAAGTCCCCCGCTCACCGAGGCGTGAGATCCGGTGGCCGTGTTCTGGAAGCCGCCGCTCACCGAGGTATTCTCGCCGCTGGCAGTGTTCAATATGCCCCCGCTCACAGAGGAACCCCAGCTGCTGGCCATGCTCGATGAACCCCCGCTTACCGAGGAACCATACCCGCTGGCAATGTTTTGGTAGCCGCCACTCACCGAGGCATATTCACCGGATATTGAATTATGATAACCCACCACCAACCCGCCGAAGGATGAATATTTGTGCTCTCTTCCCAACACGATATTATGAGAGCCGGTACGGTCATCGCCTGAAATACGGTCCTCATTGTATCCCACAATCAGATTGCCAAGACTATTGACAGCGCCATCTGTCGTACCCGTTCCATTTATGATGTGGACATTTACGCCGCTGAAAGTAATATCATTGCCGTTCCGGGTCACATTGGTCAGTAAAGTGACGAGTTGGGTTACCTGTGTCTCAAGCGCAGCCACCTGATTTTGCAAGGCAGTTACTGTCGCTGCCGTCGCAAAATACGCCGTGTCGTAACCGTCCAGCCTGTCAGCATCCAGACCGGAACCCGAGCCATCATTATCGGTAATCTCGGCGAGCGCCGCTCCGTCAGTTAAGTCCACCGCCTCCACTGTGCCGTCGTAGATTTTGATCCCCGTTACCGCATTGTTCATGATATGCACCGTGTCAACTGCCTTTTCGGCCACCGTGTCGGCCACCTCCGCCCGCATGGCGAACGGGCTACTGGTCAACATCTGCCGGGGTTCCATCTCGGGGTCAGGAAAAACAGCCACCCCCAAATACAAGGGATCGTCAAAGAGTGCATCGGGAAACGGATTGCCTGCCGGGTCCCGGCCGATACGCACATTGTAAAGGCCATTAACCACTATGACAGTTTGATTCTCCCACCATAGCGCAGTCCCCCCGGTCGATACATCATAGATGGAAAAGACCATCATGTAATTACCGTCCAGTGGATCGCCCAATTCATCAGTGAGATAACCTTGGTAAT
>CAYXXW010000485.1:0-2267 GCA_964469115.1 uncultured Melioribacteraceae bacterium | reverse complement strand
AAGTAATAATTTATCGTAATCTGAAATTATTTTATCTATTAAAATATTTGATTCCAGATTTATAATCTGACGAGACTTATCTTTTTCAAACCATTTGATTACTTCCTTAATTCCCTTGTAAAATGGAATTACTGCCTTAAAATCTGGAACGTACCTTTTTATTTTACTGTTATCAAAAATCACACTATGTGCCTTATCCCCAAGTAAACCACATTTTAAATGTTCATCATATCTGCCAATAAAATCAGATGGAATATGCACGATATTAGGTTTTTCTCCAACTATGGTTCCAATAGTTTCATAAATTTGGTTCCAAGTTAAAACTTCATCCGATGTAATATGGAATGCTTCACCAATTGCTTGCTGATTACCAAGCAGTCCCACAAATCCCTTTGCAAAATCTTTTGAATGTGTAAGCGTCCATAATGAAGTGCCATCGCCATGGATAATTATTTTTTCTTTCTTTTTAATTCTATTAACTGTCGTATATTCCGTCCATCCACCAATGGCTATTGGAATTGTTTTATCATAAGTGTGCGAAGGTCTAACAATAGTTACTGGAAAATCATAATCACGATATAACTCCGTTAATTTAATTTCACAAGCGATTTTATCTCTGGCGTATTGCCAAAATGGATTTTTTAATGGTGTTGATTCGTTTATATAAGGCGAGCTTGGTGGTTTTTGATAAACCGTCGCAGAACTGATGAAAATATACTGCTTAGTTTTACCGCTAAAAAGTTTAAAATCTCTCTCGATATCTTCCGGAGTAAATGCAATCCAATTCACAACAATATCCCAATTATGTTCTTTTAAAACATCGGAGTACTCATTGAAATTTGAAATATCTGCAGTAAGTTCTTTGACTCCGTCAATTCTTTTGTTGCTCTTTCCTCTGTTAAGAAGATAAAGATCAATTCCATTTATTACGCATAATTTGCTTACTTCTGTACTAATGATACCAGTACCGCCAATAAATAAAACTTTCATAGTAATATTTTATCCTCTAATATTCAAAAATGATTACCTATAAAATAAATATATTTAAGGGAAGAATTAAAGACTATTATAAAACGAATTAGTTAGGAAAACTATAAATGCATAAACCGGAAAATTTAATATTAGTAATATTTGGTGCTTCAGGCGATCTTACTGCTAGAAAACTGCTGCCAGCATTGCTCGATTTATATAATCAAGATTTGATGCCCGATAGCTTTGCGATTTTAGGAGTAAGCAGAACGAAATATTCAGATGAAAGTTTTAGAGATAAAATGGTTGACCGGATAAATCATTTTAGGGAAGATTTGGACGTTAATATTGAAGAAATAAAAAACTTTGCCAAACATCTTTATTATCAACACATTGATACATCTAATAACGACGATTATGAGAAAGTTAAAACTAAACTGAATGATCTTAATGAAAAGTTAAATACAAAGAGCAATTTTATTTTTTACTTATCAACACCGCCAAGCTTATATGATATTATACCCAAATTTATTGCTCAAAAGGGACTTAATAAAAGTAAAAGTGGATGGCGAAGATTAATAATTGAAAAACCATTTGGTTATGATTTAGATTCTGCTGTACAACTTAATGAAAAACTTTTGCAAAATTATAATGAAGATCAGTTATACCGAATTGATCATTATCTTGGGAAAGAAACTGTTCAAAACTTATTGGTCACAAGATTTTCAAATGGAATTTACGAACCATTGTGGAATAGAAATTTTATTGATCATATTGAAATTACTTCGGCAGAAAGTTTAGGGGTTGGAAGTCGCGGCGGCTATTATGATAAATCCGGAGCTCTTAGAGATATGATTCAAAATCATATTTTGCAAATGGTAGGACTTGTAGCCATGGAACCGCCATCATCACTAAACTCCAGTTCAATAAGAAATGAAACACTAAAAGTTTTTCAATCATTGAGACCAATTAAAAAAGAAGAAGTTAGCAGTATGGCAAATAGAGGGCAGTATGTGGCTTCTAAAGTTAGAGGTGAAGAAATAAAAGGATATCGTGAAGAAGATGGGGTTAATCCGAATTCAAGAACAGAGACTTATGCTGCAATAAAATTTTATATTGATAATTGGCGTTGGGGCGGAGTTCCATTTTATGTTAGAACCGGCAAGTGCTTGCCAACCAAGGTAACAGAAATTGTAATTCATTTTAAGAAAACTCCCCATTATCTATTTGTCCGTAAGAATGAAGCTGAAGCCTGTAATCAGTTAATAATCAGAATACAGCCTGATGAAGGAATACTA
>CAYXXW010000484.1:0-2274 GCA_964469115.1 uncultured Melioribacteraceae bacterium | reverse complement strand
CTCTAATGGATGACTTGCTTTCTGAAGAGAAAATTAAATCTGATGGAATCTTTGAGCCCAAAATGGTAAGTAGATTAAAACAAGAACATCGATCCGGGAAAGAAAACCATAGCCATATTTTATGGGGTTTAATGGTCTTTCATGATTGGAAAAAAAGATGGTTATAACAATTAAACGAAATATAAAATGACAAAAATAATCAGAGATGTTAACAAAGCTAAAAATCATAATTATGATCTTATAATTATTGGTGGCGGATTTTATGGTGTTATGATTGCTTATGAAGCATCGTGCAGAGGATTAAAAACTTTACTTCTTGAAAAAAATGATTTTGGTTCAGCCACTAGTTTTAACAGTTTAAGAATTGTTCATGGTGGATTGAGGTATTTACAATCACTTGATCTCCACAGATTTAGAGAATCAGTTGGTGAACGTAAATGGTTTATGAATAACTTCCCCAATTTGACTAACCCAATTTCTTGTTTGATGCCATTATATAATAAGGGATTACAGAGAAATTCAATTATGTGGGCTGCTCTAAATCTAAATGATCTTCTATCACTAAAAAGAAATAAATCGTTAAAACCAGAAAATAATCTGTTGAATGGGAAGGTAATTTCAAAAAATAAAGTAAAAGAAATATTCCCAAAAGTTGATGCAAAGGAACTAAAAGGGGGTGCTATTTGGAGTGATGGGGCAATTGATGATTCGCAGATAGTATTAATGGAAATACTAAAAACTGCTGCCGGTACTGGCTGTACACCACTCAATTACGTAGAAGTTAAAGATGTAATAACTGTCGATGGTCAAATTAATGGGGTGGTAGCAATTGATAAAGAAACAAATGAAAAAGTAGAGTTTAATTCTTCACTCGTGTTAAATTCAACTGGCCCATGGTGTAGAAATCTTGCTAAATCATTCCATATGGATTTTAAAAATTTATTCAATTACTCAATTGCATGGAATATATTGTTCGACAAAGAAGCTTTATCAGATCATGCATTAGCAGTTACACCACCAAAAGAGGATGCAAAAGCATATTTCTTACGCCCTTGGAAAGGGAAATTATTTGCTGGCACGGTTCACGAAGCTTGGGATAAAGTATCAGATATACCAATTCCATCTGATGAATCAATTAATGGTTTTATTGCTGACTTAAATTTATCTATCCCAGATTTGAATTTGAGTAGAAAAAATATTGTTCAGATATATTCAGGTTTACTACCAGCTACAAAGCAAGGTGACAATCAAATAGCTGTTCGTGAAGTTATAATTGATCATTCAGAACATGATGGTCCAAAAGGTTTATTTAGTTTATCTGGTGTAAAATTAACTACGTCCAGACTTGTAGCAGAAAAAGTATTATATAAAATATTTGATAAGAATAAATTAAAGAAAAAAAATAAGATTGAATTTCCGGTAAAAACCAATGAGGAATATGGAATATTTGATTTTGATTGGGATAGTACAAAAGATACAAATGGTTGGAAAGAAACATTAAGATCTAAAATCGAAAATGAATCTGTTGTTCATTTACAGGATTTGCTCTTAAGAAGAACAACAATTGGTGATAATCCCCGAAATGCGATTAAGCAATCAGAAGAAATATGCAAATTATTTGGATGGGATGAAAACAAAACGAAAATGGAAATTGAAGACCTTAAAGCATACTATACGAAACGTGGTCTTGAAGCAACTTTAACAAACTAGAGATAATATTTAATGAAAGCATTAGTTACTGGAGCAAATGGTTTTACTGGTAGTTATATGGTAAGAAATCTGCTTAAAAATGGATACACTGTAAGAGGATTGATTAGAAAAACTAGTAATCTAGCTTTAATAAAAGATTTGGATATTGAACTAGTGTATGCTGATTTAGCAAAAGATGAAATTACTAAAGAAATAATGGACGGCATTGATGTAGTTTATAACGTTGGTGCTGCTTTCAGAATAGAAGGAGTTCCAGAAAGTTACTTTTGGGATGTTAATGTTGAAGGAACAAAAAAACTTTTAGCGGCTTCTAAAAAAGCTGGAATAAAAAAGTTTATACATTGCAGTACTGTTGGGGTTCAAGGCGATATTAAAAATCCTCCGGCAAAAGAAACTCATCCAAATAATCCTGGTGATTATTATCAAAAATCAAAGTTAGAGGGTGAGGAACTTGCATTAGATTTTTTTAAGAAGGAAGGATTGAAAGGGACAGTAGTCAGACCAGTTGGAATTTATGGGCCTGGAGATACAAGATTTTTGAAGATATTTAAGTTTATATATAAT
>CAYXXW010000483.1:0-2275 GCA_964469115.1 uncultured Melioribacteraceae bacterium | reverse complement strand
AGATTGAGGCTGAGATGCAGAGTCTGCGTGATAGCCGCACGGGCATTGCAGCCGGGCTATCTGACTACACTGACCTACATGGTATCATGCGAGATATGTTCGATGACTACAACCGGACTCACATTGCCAGCAACAAGGCATGGAAGGATCTCGTTGACCTAGACCCAGATTCGGCTACGTTTGGCATGGTCCCGTGGGAGAACTTCCCCGGCAAGACCCAGGCCAATGTCGGTGCACGCCTTGAGGCTATCTCCGCTAAGGCCAAGAAGGAGGGTATCACTCTGGCCCAGGCCGCAGAGGCTGAGATAGGCTTCGTGCCCTCCGCTCTCAAGGACCTCTTTGAGATGGTGGACAACGCCGGGTTCGACATTGACATCGACAGGTTCAACCAGCAGGTCAACCATAACCTCACGGCTGCTACTTCCTTCACTGCCCCAGTCTCACCGCTGGAACTGATGGCGGCTGCCTCCGCTACCCCCACTGAGGTAGGTAAGCTCTACCGCCGCATCCAGCAGGCTGGAATCACTGAGGCGGCACACGTCGCCCACACCCTTTGGATGGTTGACAAGGTGCTGACCCCCCGTACTGGTATTGTGGTCTCATTGGATGAGATGATGCGTATGTGGCACACGGGTGGGACCCGTAACGTGTTCCAGTCCCTAGAGGACAAGGTGATGAGGACTACTGCCAGGGTCACTAACGCTAAGGAGTCGGGCGGATTTGCCAAGCTGCCTAAGCGCTGGCAGGACCGCATCGTTGCTCTGGAGGCGTACCCTACATTCTACCGGCAGCTCGAACGTGCTATGTTAGAGGTACGGGGCTACGGCTTTGATGTCGTTGAGTTCAAGAAGGGTGGCAGGCTCGTTGACAACACTGAGTTTTACGAGACCGCACAGCGAGCCGCTGGTCAAAGCATGAATGAAGCTGGTTGGCAGAATTACTTCAAGGGACCAGAGGCTTTTGAGAACTGGTTCGAGACTGCCGATGAGGCGCTTCGTCTTCGTGACATGGATTACTTTAATGCAGGCACCCTGGAGCGTCAGGGTATGCCGTTGTGGGAAGATGTCTGGCAGGGCTATGAGACTACCTTTAACGAGTGGTACCTGAAGGATATTCCTGTTGCCAAGAAAGCAGAGGCTACTCGCTACTGGCGGGAAGGTGCCGCAGAACAAGAGGCTCTCGGCTCCACCGCAGCCGGTAACATTCAGCTTCCCAAGTGGGTCCTAGAGGGCTATGGCTCCGTTACAGGTACTGCTAAGATACCGGGTTCTACGATGGTTGAGAAGGCGCTTCGCCCCGTAGATTATTTGTCTGAGCGCTTGTTTCAGCGGCCGGTCAACTACCGTCGTGGCTTCCTGGCTGAGATGGTTCGGAAGTCTGAGTGGGCACGCCTCCGTAAGCTCATGGAGAACCAGGGCATCGACATTATTTCCAACGGTCAGTTGGATGACATCATGCGTCGGCGCTACCCGAGCTTCTCTGATGACATCATCGCTCGCCAGCGGGGCAAGTTGTCTCGTGATCTATTTGAGAATGAGCACGTCATCACTGAGACCTACCTCCACGAGATGGTTGAGAATAAGGTTGTGATGGAGATGGAGAACCAGCTCTATTCATTCCATATGAGCAGCCGGGCAGGTCGGACATCACGAGGAGCAGCTCCCTTTGGTAAGCCGTGGGCAGACATGTGGGGCTTCTGGGGCCGTGAGATGATGAGTCGTCCACAGCTCCGTGGCTATATTAACAATACGAACTATGGGAACATCAGCAAGATTGCTAACAGTGCTGTGGACCAGCTGCCTTTCAACCCGAAGCCCGCAGCGTTTGTCAGCCGCTTGGCAGCGACCGACTTTGACCTTGAGCGCATTGAGGACGACCCGCTGGTTGGTGGTGCTGCTCAGGCACTGGGTATTGATCGAATGAACATGGGCAGTATGATGTTCCTCCCGGCTGGTGGTGAGTCACCATTCATGACCCTAATCCCCGGCGCCGGTTTGATACCTACTGGTATCCTACACTCGATGTTTGAGAAGCTGGGACCAGACCCGGTGGAGGACCCGCTAGGCTGGCAACAGCACGTTGACCAGTGGTCACAGTTCCTGCCTGGCCTGGGCTACAACCGGCCGCAGGATCTGGGTGATGCTGCCTCCCAAGCACTCGTTGGTGGTGGCCTTATCTCTCGTGTCTCTGGTCTTATCGGAATTGCTGATCTACTACAGGGCGACACTTCGATGGTTAACGCTGACCCCATCTCCGGTGACTGGAAGACTGGGAT
>CAYXXW010000482.1:0-2293 GCA_964469115.1 uncultured Melioribacteraceae bacterium | reverse complement strand
CTTAGGTGTTGAGGATGTTTTAAAAATTTATCATCACTGCCTGTGAAACATCTGATCATATTTACCCAAGCGTGAACTTCGAGATTAAATTCACGCCCTAATTCCGTGGCATATTGTAGAGGATCATAATTTGGTTTTACTCCAACATTCCCGGTTAGATAAGGTGAGAAAGGTTCTATTGTGGAATTATAAAGTACAGTCCCATTGCTTCTTATTTGAAAATAAACAGTATTGAAATTTTTCTCACTTAAATCTTTAAAGATATTTCGTAATGATATCTTTTGCTCATTTTCATCAAATGTATTTGGAGGCCAATCCAATTTATAATTTGTTGTCAGCCAAACTGCTCTTGTTTCACGATATGGCTGAGCAATTATCAGTGTAGAGAGGAAAAGAAATAATGCTAATAAATTAATGCAATGTAATTTCATTATTGAAAATGTGTTATTGATTTTTCTATTGCTTTGATGATTAGATTTTTTGGCGCTGGTACGTCTGTTAATAATTCCCCAATATTACTTAAAAGAACAAATTTAATTTCATTCTGTTTATTCTTTTTATCCCGTGCCATTATTTTAAGTAAATTACGTTTATCTACATTTCTAAGTTTTATTTTATCAGCAAATGTTAATTGAAAATGTAAATATTTTTTAAACTCATTCTCACTTATTAAATTTAGCGTTTGTGAAAGATAGAGAGCAGAAGTAATTCCAACTATAACAGCTTGGCCATGTTTCAATTTATGCTTTTGGTCAACTTCGTATGCGTGTGCAAAAGTATGACCTAAATTTAGAACTTTTCTAATCCCCGATTCTTTCTCATCAACTTCAACAATTCCGCCTTTAAATTTTATTGACTCAACAATTACTCTATTTATTATAGTCTGCTCATTCGCCAAAATTCTCTCAATATTCTTTTCAACATAATTGAAAAAATGTTTATCTGTCAAATAGCAATATTTTGCAATTTCTCCCAAACCGCATAACATTTCTTCTTGAGGAAGTGTTCTAAAAAATTGAGTATCAATTAAGACCAGTTCCGGCTGGTAAAAAGAACCAATCACATTTTTAGTTTCATTAAAGTTTATTCCGGTTTTGCCTCCAACTGAACTATCAACCGAAGCCAATAAAGTTGTGGGAACTTGAATATATTTTATTCCGCGCATATAAGTGGAAGCAGCAAATCCAGCAATATCACCAACAATACCTCCCCCAATTGCAACTATCGCAGAGTCACGTCCAAAATTATTTTTTATTAATGCCGAGTGTATTTTTTGTAAAGTAGAAAACGATTTATTCTTTTCAGTAGAACTAATTATAATTTGTTTTGTTAAAAAAGTTGAATTGCTAAAAGTAGATCGAATTAAATCTGGGTAATACTTATCTACATTTTTATCAATAACTAAAAGTAACTTTCCCATAACATGTTCTTTACTAATTAATTTTGGCAGTTGTTTGAAAATACTTTTGCCTAAGTAAACTGTGTATTCATTGCCGGGAATATTAATACTAATTTTTTTCAACAATCATCCTATTAACTATTTTTGCCAATTTATCTACTGTAAGGCCAATTGGGGAATTATCAACATCAAAAACTAAGTCAGCTTTGTTGTAATATTTTTCACGCTCACCAATCATCGATTCAATTTTTTTAATAAAATCTTCCTTACTGTTTTCGGCTAAAACAAATTCCTTGAATAATGGTCGGTCGGTTTTTTTCTTTAATCTTGTATAAATAATATCAGGTTCAACCTTTAGGTAAATAAGTTTTCCATTTTGAGTAATAAATTTAACATTGTCATTATTTGCAATTGTACCGCCGCCTAGAGAAATAACTACTTTTTTATCAATTGAAAGATACTTCAGAATTTGTGATTCAACATTCCGGAAATACTCTTCGCCATTGGTCTCAAAAATTTCTGTAACTTTTTTATTTTCTTTATTTTCAATCTCTTTATCGAGGTCATAAAAATTCCAGCCTAAAACATTGGCAAGTATCTTTCCCAAAGTACTTTTACCGCTTGTCATAAATCCGGTTAAATATATTCGTTCTTGCATTATTCCGCTTAAAAATTAACGCAAATATAGTTAATTGAAAATAAAGAAATAAGTGACAGTTAGCTTTAATTTAGAAATGAAAAATGATAAACAGCGCCAATTCTAAAAGTGATGCCGTCTACATTAAGCTTTGAAGTAATATTATCTTGAGTAACTCTATATGTAGTGCCGTTATAAACTACAGTATCAGTGTTGTATTTGTTTGTAACCTTTATGTCGGGATCTCTAAAACGAAT
>CAYXXW010000481.1:0-2301 GCA_964469115.1 uncultured Melioribacteraceae bacterium | reverse complement strand
ACTCTGCAAGTCTTGTGCAGTCTTTCTTAAATTTATTCATTTCTTTTTCCGTATAACCATCCGGAACAAAAACTATATCTAAACTTTTTGAAGGATCATTCGCATAATGTACTTTGAAATTTTCTGATTTATTAAGTTTTTCCTTTTTTACAAAATAACTATTTGGATCAATTATAAATTCATGTCTCTTTTGAAATTTATTTTTACTATCTCTGTCATGGATTTCAATTCTGATCGAATCTTTTGGATAAGGAAATACTAAAGACTCATTCAGCGATCTATCAAATATTTTAGCTTCCTCAGTAGTCTGCCATTCTTGAAATAATGTGGAGTAACCTTTTGAATAAATTAGTTGGTCTGAATTAAGGTCATACACAAAAAACATAAAATTGCCATATCCAATTTCATCAATTAGATTTGTTTTGGATCCTCCCCAGTAGGGTTCTTCAATCAATTCATCAAATGTGTAATAATCATTTTCGGAGTTTCCGGAATGAAAATAATCTAATCGTAATTGTTTATCGTGGAAGTAATCATCAAAATTGATTTGTGCCAAAATTGATGATGAAATTAAAACCAATAAAATAATTATTATCTTTTTCATTTAACTTCCTCTGGAATATCATGCGTTACAATATTTTATAATATAGATTCCAGATCAAACTTGCTTACAGCAAGCACGTCCGGAATGACAAATCAATGTCATGCTGAATTTATTTCAGCATCTTATTCGCGAATTCATTTATATTTTTCTTGAACCAGGCTTTACAACTTCCTTCCCTTCTTTACACATTGGGCATTCTTCTGGTAAATATGAAATAACTTCCATTTGCAATGTGCTGACTTGCGGAACACCAAAATCGACTTTTCCATTACTTCTGTCCACTATCATCCCAACTCCAACCAAATTTGCACCATGCGATTTTACAATATCAATTACTTCAAAAACTGATCCACCGGTTGTAACAACATCTTCACATACTAAAACATTTTCACCCTTAGAAATTTCAAATCCTCTTCGAAGAGTTAGATCTTTGTTTTCTCTTTCAGCAAAAATGAATTTTGTATTTAGCTGTCTTGCTACTTCTTGTCCTACAACTATACCTCCAATTGCTGGAGATATTACTGTATCAATTTTATAATCTTTGAAGAAATCTGAGATTTTACTACAAATTGTTGTTGTATGTTCAGGATACTGCAAAACTTTAGCACACTGAAAATATTGGTTACTATGTCTTCCGGAAGTCAGTAAAAAGTGACCGTTTAGTAGAGCATTTGTATCGTAAAATATTTTTAATAGGTCTTCCATATTTAGTTTATTCTCAAAATAAGTTCAAAAAAAAGTTGATTAAAAATGTGCATATTTTATAGATAATCCAAAAAATACAAAAAAAAGAGCATTGGAAAATTTCCAATACTCTTTTAATTATATAATAGATTCCGGCATTCACTCTCTTCAGCCGAAATGACACTTACAATCTTAGTCTACTGCTTCTTCAGAAGGATTTTCTTTCTCTTCAGGAGAATCTTCTACCTTTGGAGAATCTTCTACTTTTGGTTTTGCACTATGTTCAGCAGTGAAGTAGAGTTCATCTTTATCTTTTTTACGTTTTACAACTATCTTATCACCTTCTCTAAAGGCTTCGCGTAAAATTTCTTCAGCTAAAGGGTCTTCAATATATTGCTGAATTGCTCTTCTAAGCGGACGTGCACCGAATTTTGGATCAAATCCTTTTTCTGCAATGAATTCTTCAGAGTCATTATCCAATTCTATTTCCATCTTGCTTTCTTTAAGATTGTTCACCAGGTCACTCATTTCGATATGAGCTATTTCTTTTATATCCTCAATCTCAAGATTTCTAAACACTATTGTTTCATCTATTCTATTCAAGAATTCAGGATTGAATAAATTTTTCATCGCATCTTTAACGGTATTTTTTAGGTTTTCATATTTATTAGCTGTACTTTCCGCACCAAAGCCATAACTACCGGTTGCCATAATATTTTTAGTCCCAACATTGGAAGTCATTATGATAATGGTATTTTTAAAATCAACTCTTCTGCCTAGACTATCCGTCAGCATTCCATCATCAAGAACTTGAAGCAGAATATTAAATACATCAGGATGTGCTTTTTCAATTTCATCAAAAAGAACAACCGAATATGGTTTTCTTCTTACTCTCTCGGTTAGCTGACCGCCTTCTTCATAACCAACATATCCCGGAGGCGCTCCAACTAATCTTGAAACAGCATATTTTTCCATATACTCACTCATGTCAATCCTGATCAAAGCATCTTCAG
>CAYXXW010000480.1:0-2302 GCA_964469115.1 uncultured Melioribacteraceae bacterium | reverse complement strand
GCTTAATAAACGAAATTGACTTAGAAAATTTTGCTGAAAGAACTCTTTTTTCCGATACTCGCAGAAAAATTGATTTTAGTCAGTTTAAACCTCGCGGACATTATGTTGATGAGTACTATCCGGAGTTAGCAGATTATTTTAGAACAATGATGTGGTTCGGAAAAATTGAGCTTTACTTAATTGCACCTAAAGCTTTAATCAAAGTTCCCCTAAAAGATGTTCAAAGACAGATTATTATGTCAACTCTTTTTTCAAAACTAATCGATCTCTCAAATAGTAGAGAACTCTTTAATGAGATAGAATATATAATCAGAACATTTGTTGGGGAACAGGACAATGTAACTCTTCCTAATCTTGAAGAGGTACTTAATGAGGCAAATATTACAAGCGTTGATATGCTTCTCGATACACTAGTGGTAAGGGAATTTCAAAATGTTCTGACTACAAAGAAATTTTCTGGTCAGCAAATACTCTCTCAAATATTAATAGCTGATCCCATGTCGCCGGATAAAATAGAACCAGCTTCTGCTTTCATGCCATTTGGACAAAGATTTGTAATTGATTCTTATGTTACAGGAAATGTGGTGTTTGATAGACTAATAAATCCAAATGGGCCGCAACGAATGCTTCCTTCAACCTTAGATATTTTATTTTCTCTTGGAAATGATGCTTCCACACAATTGTTAAAAGAAGAATTAGACACTTACAATTATTCTTCCAATCTGGCAGCATTAAGATATTTAATCGATAGTTACGAATTCGATTTCTGGAATAATTCAATATATAATTTATGGCTGAATTCAATTAAGACTTTAAATCCGCCTGCAGATAGAAGCACGCTCCCTCAATTTATGCAGACAGCAGCTTGGTGGCAGCAAAAAATGAATTCGCAACTTGCTTCATGGACTGAACTAAGACATGATAATTTGCTTTATGCCAAACAATCATACACTGGCGGAATTATATGCTCATATCCGTATAGTTATGTAGAACCTGTCCCCGAATTTTTTAATTCAATAAGACTATTGGCAATAAATACTCGTGAAAAATTAAACAGCATCTCTTCCTTCGATCAGAATACCAAAGATGGATTTAATTTCTATTTTGAAAAATTGGCTGGTGTTGCAGATACATTGGAAATTATCGCTCAGAAAGAATTAGACAATCAGCAATTCAGCGAAAATGAAAAGGGCTTCCTAAAGAGAATGCTGTTTAATAATCCTGATCAAATATGCGGTGCACCAGCTCATGTTGGATGGTACCCTCAACTTTATTATATGGACAGGGAACAGGATAATTTACATAAAGAAGATTATTTGGTTGCCGATTATCATACCGCACCTTATGATGAATTTGGCGCATTGGTTGGCTGGGTTAAACATGCCGGAACCGGACCAATTGATTTGGCGATTATTATTGCAAAGAATTCTGAAAATCAAGATGTAGCTTTTGTCGGACCGGTTTCAAGTTATCATGAGTATACCTCAACTAACTTTTACAGATTAACCGACGATGAGTGGAAAGAGAGTTATTTAATTCAGCATGGCGCAAGACCAAGTTGGTCAAATATTTATTTAGCTGATAATACTGGATCATTGATGCCGGAAGGATTACAACTTTTAACCTATGTTGAAAAACCAAACACAAATGTTACACTACCTAAAAATTTTATTACTGCACAGAATTATCCTAATCCGTTTAACCCCGCCACAATAATACATTATACTATACCGGTGGCGGCACTGAGCTCAGTCGAAGTGCAAAAAGTATCACTTATTATTTACAATATACAAGGCGAGGTAATTAAGGTATTGCTTAATGAACAATTACCTTCCGGCACTTACTTAACAAAATGGAATGGTGATAATAAATTTGGGAATAAAGTTTCAAGTGGTGTTTATTTTTATGAAGTTAAATCCGGCACAAATAAGTTTGTTGGAAAGATGAATTTGATGAAGTAAATAAACGTGTCAATTTAATTGATAATTGAATATTTAAGTACTTCTTTTTAGAATTAGTAAAAATCATAAATGATGTATAATGTAAGGTAGAATGAATAATGAATCTAAAACATTTCTTTTATTCATTAGTATTAATTATTCTTTTGTTTTCTGAAATTTTTGCTCAACAACTTATTTATCCTGATATTCCCATTAATTTCATTAATGACCTTACATTTGTATCAGATTCGGTTGGATATTTTATCAACAATACCGGAAGCATTTGTACAACAACCGACGGCGGTAAAACATGGAACATTCAATCCCATTATCAAAGAAATAATTTAAAACAATTAGAATTT
>CAYXXW010000479.1:0-2302 GCA_964469115.1 uncultured Melioribacteraceae bacterium | reverse complement strand
AAAATCGTGGAGTGCTTTTTCTGTAAATACTTGCTTAAGTATTCTATCTACGATTACATTTTTCATTGATTTCAACTTTTATAAATTTTCAATATTATTAAATGCTTTAAGTGTATTGGTCAAAAGCATGGCAATTGTCATCGGTCCAACTCCACCTGGAACAGGTGTAATATATGAAGATTTCTCAGCAACTCCGTCAAAGTCCACGTCCCCAACAAGTTTATATCCTCTTTTACTTTGTGGATCATCAATTCTATTTATTCCAACGTCAATCACTACAACACCATCTTTAACCATTTCTTTTGTAATTAAATGTGCTCTTCCAACCGCAGCAATTAGAATATCAGCTTGTTTGGTAAATAGAGATAAATCGGGTGCCGCAGAATGACAAATAGTTACAACCGCATTCGCTCCTTCTTCCTTTTGAACCATCATGTTTGCAATCGGTTTACCAACAATATTACTTCTACCTACAACAACAACATGCTTACCTTTTGTTTCAATATTGTAGCGTTTGAGCAATTCCATTATTCCATAAGGTGTACATGACTTAAAAGTATCCTTGCCAATAACCAATTTGCCAACACTTACTGGATGAAAGCCATCAACATCTTTCGCCGGATTGATTGATTCGATTATTTTATCTTCATCAATATGTTTTGGTAAAGGCAGCTGAACTAAAATGCCGTGAAAGGAAGAATTCTTATTATATGAATCAATAATTTGCAGCAGTTGCTCTTCACTGATGGATTCTTCAAGTTTTTCTAATTTAGAATTTATTCCAATTTCCGAACAAGCTTTAATTTTCATATTAACATAAACTTTGGAAGCAGAATTTTCACCCACAAGAATTGTAACCAATCCTGGAACTTTACCCGTGTTTTCTTTTAATTCACCAACTTTATTCTTTAGTTCTCCACGAATTTCGGCTGCTGTTTTTTTACCATCAATTATCTGCATTATAGAATTTCATCTCCTCAAATTTTTGCAGGGATTTCAATTTTATATTCTTCTATTAAATATTCAGCTAATTCCTTATTGTCCAAAATTTCATCTTCAAAAGGATTAGAATTCTGCCATCCTAATTTACCAGTCTTTCTAAACCTTTCCAATCTTCTAATAGCAATTTCACAATAAATTGGCTCTATATCAATAGAAATTGATTGTCTTTCTAATTTTTCAGCTGCTAAGGTTGTGGTACCGGAATGGGCAAAAAAATCAACGACCAGATCATTATTACTACTGGAAACTTCAATTATCCGCTCAAGAGCTTTAATGGGTTTCTGAACAAAACATCCATTCACATTTTCTTCCCTCAAATGGAATACTTGCTGAATATCGATCCAAACATTACCTGCTCTTATTTTATCTGATTTACTTCTCTCCAGGTTTTCTTTTACCGTTCCATTCACTTCCTTGTAATAACCTTTTACAGCTTTGGGAATATCGGTATATACTTTATCAATGTTAAAAATCGGATCCCCTTTCGTATAATAGAGTAGTTCTTGCCTTACGGCCATCCAATTCTTCTGTGTGCCATAACCCCTCTGGTTACGCATTGTAATAAAACTTTTAGATTTGAACCCGGAGTCTTTCATCATTATAATGAACTCACCAAAAGGTTCAAAATTATTTTTTTGATCTGCGCCAAGCCAAATATATAAACTGGAATTTTCATCAAGAATTTGCTTTGTTATCGAAATCCATTTGTTACACCACTCGGTAAATGTTTCAGCACTATGCATATCAAAAGCGATCATATTATAAGGAGGGTCATGCACAGCTAATTTAGCTTTCCGATCATCCATTATTTTAAGAACTTTCTTTTTATCAGTGGAGTCGAAACAACCGATCTTGTGCAGTCCTTTGGGATCGTTCCATGTTTCGCCAAATTTTATGCGACAATATTTTTCTAAATACTTTTTTAAACGGGGATCTTTATCAATGCGTGGAAGCTGAAAATTTTTCATTCAGCGTTTACTTTAGTTTCAAATTCTGGAATCAGAATTCTTTCAATTTCTGTGGTTTTTCCGGTTTCAATATCTACTTTTGCAAATACTCCACAGAGGTGAATACTATCCGTTGCTGTCTGATATTTTTGGGGAGTTTGAAAAAGAAATCGATTAATGGCTGCATCTGTCTTCATACCTATTACAGAATCATACGGACCGGTCATTCCAGAATCAGTAATGTAACCTAATCCTTTGGGGAAAATCCTTTCATCTGCAGTTTGAATGTGAGTATGAGTTCCTACCAAAACGCTTGCTTGACCATCCAGAAAATTTGCAAGAGCCAGTTTTTC
>CAYXXW010000478.1:0-2303 GCA_964469115.1 uncultured Melioribacteraceae bacterium | reverse complement strand
TTGCAGCGTGTCAATCGGAGAGGTCGCAGTCTAGTAATAAAGTTAATGCAATGAAACTATTAAAATCGAAACTTTATCAAATTGAGTTGGAAAAACAAGAAGCTGCAAACGATGAAACCGAAAAAACTAAAATGAAAATTGAGTGGGGAAGTCAGATTAGATCTTATGTTTTTCATCCGTACAATATGGTTAAGGACCATAGAACTAATGTGGAAACTTCTAATGTTCAAAGTGTAATGGATGGAAATCTCAATCAATTTATTAAGGCATTTCTGCTTGAATACGGGCATGACAAATCAGCTTAATCCAATGTTAATTATCTTAATTATGACATAAAATTGATAATTTTATGTCATACTATAAATTTATTTTTCAAAGAAACATGAATTGTTGGTATTAGTTTTAATTTTTAAAGAAGGGGAATGGATATGGAATTTTTCTTAGAATTTTTGAATGGATTTAATTGGCAGGCAATGTTTAAAGCTGGTTTTAGAATCCTTTTAGTTATTGTCTTTACTTGGGTTGGAATAAAAATATTAAATAGTTTCCTTAAACGTGTTGAAAAACAGCTAGTTAAGCAAAGTTCTAAAGATAGTGAGCCTCCTTCTGAGTCTCAAAAAAGAATTGATACTATCATTCGGTTAATGAGACAAGGTTTTACTATCTCAATTTTGATTATTGCTGTATTGGTAATTTTGAGAGAAGTTGGAATTGAAATAGGTCCTATTATTGCCGGTGCCGGAATTATTGGTCTTGCTGTTGGCTTTGGTGCACAAAATTTAGTGAGGGATATAATTTCCGGTTTCTTCATAATTCTAGAAAATCAAGTTAGAGTTGGAGACGTTGCAATTATAAATGGAACCGGTGGACTTGTAGAAAATATTAAATTTCGTACAATTGTTTTGCGAGATCTTTCAGGGGTTGTGCATGTTTTCCCTAATGGCACAATTACAACATTAAGTAACATGACAAACGAGTGGTCAGCTTATGTTTTTGAAATTGGTGTTGCTTATAAAGAGAATACAGATAACGTAATACGAATAATGAAAAAGGTGGGTGAAGAATTATTTAATGATCCTGAATTTAAAACTAATATGCTGGAAGAACCCGAGATCTTTGGAGTTGATAAATTTGCTGATTCAGCAGTAATAATTAAAGGCAGAATTAAAACTAAGCCTATTAAACAATGGTTTACTGGTAGGGAATATCTGCGCAGAATTAAATTAGCATTCGATGAGAATAATATAGAAATTCCATTCCCACATATGAGTGTATATTTTGGTGAAGCGAGTAAACCATTTGAATTACAAGTTTTGGAAAAATTAAATAAATCAATGGAAAGTGATTCATAATTATTTGGATTTATAATGAAAAATATAAAAGCTGTTGCATTGTTGTTTGTGACCATTGTAATTTTCCTCAGCTGCAGTGGTAATCAAAATAAAAGTCCAGAGGATTTGGAATTGCTCAAATCTTGGATGACCGGTTCATTCAACAGTGAAGAGCAATCAATAAACGATACTAATTTTTATAACATCTATTTACAAATGGTAGAGGTTTGGCCCGAGAGGAATGACGGAATTTGGCTTTATGTAGAGCAGGCAGCATCGTGGTCGTTAGATAATCCATATCGTCAGCGCATTTACAGATTGACTTCAAATGAGAACGGAACTTTTGAAAGTGCAGTTTACACTTTTGATAATCCTAAGAATTTTATTGGAGCATGGAAAAATAAGGAAATATTTACTTCAATAACTCCAGACTCGATCAGCATCAAAACGGGTTGTTCAATAATTCTTAAAAAGGATGGCGATAGGTTTATTGGAAGTACAGATGGGAAAAATTGTTCAAGTGAATTGAGAGGGTCTTCATACGCAACTTCGGAAGTAGTAATTACTAAAAATACATTGACTAGCTGGGATAGAGGATTCAATGAAAACGATGAACAAGTTTGGGGTGCCGAAACCGGTCCATATATTTTTAATAAGGTAAAATAGTTTTAACAGAGTTAATGAATTCAAAACAGAAAAATAATCAAGATTTTTTCGATAGGGTCTACAAAGTTGTTGCTAAAATACCTTATGGTAAAGTAACAACTTATGGTGCTATTGCAGAGGTATGCGGAATTAAATCAGCGGCAAGAACAGTTGGTTGGGCAGTCAACGGAGCTAAAGAATCCGGATTACCTTGTCACAGAGTAGTAAACAGAAATGGAGAACTTACAGGTAAATTACATTTTGGCGATCCCAATTTGATGGAGGATTTGCTAAGATCTGAAGGTGTTGAGTTTACAGAAAACGGGA
>CAYXXW010000477.1:0-2307 GCA_964469115.1 uncultured Melioribacteraceae bacterium | reverse complement strand
TTTGGATTAAATGGATTGGGGTAGTTTTGCGTAAGCGCATATTCTTTAGGTGATTCATTATTTATTTGTTCATGTACCGATACAATTATATCAGCATATTCTAAACTTTTTAGTACTGTAGAAGGCTGGTTTCCTCCGAAAATGTATAAATTGTTTCCTACAACACTTGCCCCTGCATGCCTTCTACCAATCATATCAGAACTTAATTGAGTAAAAGTATTTGTTTCTGTTTTGTATACTGCCAAAAATTTTATGTCATCGTATGATCCAACAATAAATATATTTTCCCCTGATTTAGTAGTTGCATGTGCTGATATTCCAACTGGCATATCGCCTAAATACGACCATGTTGAATTTTGAATATTGTAAGCATCTATTCGTTTTGAAACTGAACCACTATAACCCCCAAAAACATATAGGACACCATTAATAATCTCACCATTGGTCGTCTTTGCTTCCAGCATATCAGGTAACCTTGTCCAGTTGCTTGTAAGAGGATCGAACTCATAAAGACGATTAGAAAAACCATTGGAATTAGACCCACCGAATAAATATACTTTATCATTCCAAACTGCCGATCCACAATATTCAACTGGATAGGGATTTGTTGCACTATAAGAAAGATCGCCAGTCTGAACATCAACAATTTCCACTGTATCCGTATATGACGTATTTGTATAAGTATCTCCATTGAAAATATATATCTTTTTCTGAGATGCAATGTATTCAGCAGAACAATACCTTCTCGGAATAAGACCCGTGACAAATTCAGTCCAAGCATTATTTCCGAGGTTAAATCTTTCTACGCTTGTTGAGATCCACGGGAACTCGTCAAGTCCACCGCAAATAGAATAGATATTATCTCCATCAAAAGTATATCCAGCACCATATCTTGCATTATTCATATCTGCCAAAGATGTAAATAGAAGATCATATTCTGGTGTAACCGAATTAGGAGTATTACGGCACCAGACACCCCCATACTCAGTTCCTATCCAAACTTTTGATCCGCCAATTCTCAATTTTGTAATAGCAAAATTCTCCAGGCCATAATTCCAAACATCCCAGCTAGTACCACCGTCATTGGAAATAAATACTCCATTGTCCCCGGTACTTGCATAGATTATATTCGGTGTAATATCTCGATCAATTGCTAATGATGTTATGTCTATATAGGGCAATGTTAATTCTGTCCAATTGCCTGCAGTATATCTCCATAAACCTGACTCGGAGGAGACATATACATTTGAACTGTTATCCACTACAATATCAGTTATATCTTTAATACCATCAGTCGGTGAAATTTCAGTATTGGTAGGACTTCCCCAACAATCTTCAATTTTCCATAATTGACCGGAATCTTCCTTTCCTGTATAGAGAGTATTAGAATTATTAGGATCTAATGCAAGTGCAGCTGAACCTGCAGGAAACAATACATCCCAGGCATTTGAACCAACCTTTCTAAATATTCCTCCAAATCCATATAATCCTTGAGAACTATTCCATCTCATTTCCGTGGCAACAAGAATGTTATCCGAAATATTTGGATGAATAAGAATATCGGTTAATTCAGTAGAACAACCCAGTCCGGTACAACTATAAAATTTAATCTGCTGCCAATTTAAACCACCATTCGTGCTCTTATGGATATAGTACTCACTTCCTTCCTGCCCACTTTCAGCAGAAAATAGTATTGTTGGATCCTGAGGATCAATTGCTACAAGTTCAGGCAATCCTCCGTTGACCCTGTTCCAATTAACACCGCTATCAACTGTTTTAAATAATCCATATTCATTTTTTACACAAGCATATGCTAAATCTGGTAAGGAGGAATGAACAGCTATATCATTAATATACGTTTCATTTATTCCTTTAACAATTTGAGTCCAACGAAATGTAACAACACCTATTGTGCGTTTGTAAATTCCACCGTAGTAACTTCCTAGATAGATTGTTGGGTTAATTTCGGTTGATATATCAATACATGTTGACCAAGATGAGCCTAATCCTGACCCTGATATGACACTCCATTTATCTTGATCAGTTTTATATGTTAGTATTTTTGTATCGAAAGAGCGTGCTCCCATATAAATTGTATTAGAATTATTCGGATCAATCATAAACACATCCGGATCATAATCAGAAGCGAAAAAAGTGTAAGGATGGGTGATTTCTTCCCAGTTATCTCCTAAATCTGTTGTTTTATAAAATTTTGGAGTTCCCCACCAGTCATACGCCGACAATTTCATTACATACACTACTTTTTGCCCAACCGAATCCTTAGCGACTGCAATATTTATTATTCCT
>CAYXXW010000476.1:0-2312 GCA_964469115.1 uncultured Melioribacteraceae bacterium | reverse complement strand
GGTGAGCCCAAATTTTTACAAATTAATAACGATGAAGGGAGTAAGCATCATGTTGATTTTTATGATATTGAATGGAACAAAGTAGATTTCACCTATAAGCGATTTACGCAATCAGATAGTATTGTACTGCCTCCACCACAATTTGAGGAGATGAAGGAAATCGCAAGAAAGTTGAGTGCTCCATTTCCTTATGTCAGGGTTGATTTTTATAATCCACCAAATCAAATCATTTTTGGCGAATTGACATACTTCCCTGGTAGCGGACTACTTCCGTTGGTTCCAATTGAGAACAAGTATGACGAAAAATTAGGGGCTCAAATTAATTTACCTGCTCCAAATTACAATTTGGAATTACACCGTAAAATTCATCAATAATTTTGTTCTAATGACCATAAGTCAATTAAATGAGATAGATAGTGTACTTAAAGAAAGACCGCCTATAATATCGGTTATCATGTCGGTATATAATGCGGAGAAATATTTAAGAGAAGCGGTCGACAGCATATTGAATCAAACTTATAAAGATTTTGAATTTATCATTATCAATGACTGTTCAAAGGATAATTCGTGGTCTATTCTAAGAGAATATGCGAGGGACCATAAGAACATTATACTATTAAACAATCTAGATAACCTTGGCCTTACCCGAAACTTGAATTTGGCCTTATCAATATCAAAAGGCGAATATATAGCTAGGATGGATGCAGATGATATATCGGATGAAAATAGATTCGAAAGGCAAATTAATTTTTTTAAAAAAGAAGCTTCATACGATATTGTTGGAACATTTTCGGAAGATATAGATGGGCGCGGCGAGATTTTAAGATCAAGAACGAGTCCTGTAACCCATAACAAGATTATTCAAATGTTACCAAGGCTTAGTCCTATTATTCATCCCACAGTCATGTTTAAAAGAAGTAGTTTACAAAGATTGGGGTTTTATAATGTGAAGTATACAACATCTCAAGATTTAGAGCTATGGTTACGGGCAGCTGGGGCAGGATTGAAGTTTTATAATATTCCTGAATATTTGTTCAAATATAGAATGGATGAAGATTTTGTAGAAAGAAAATCTTTTAAATTCAGATGGAACGACTTTAAAATAAGGCTAAATGGTTACAAGCACATCAATTTGCCGTGGTATAAGTATTCTTTTGCATTCATACCACTAGTGTTAGGGATAATCCCAAAACGAGTTTACTATTTACTAAAAAAAATAGATCCTAGATAGTCTCTTGGTCTCAGCTACTCGTTTCAAAGGCAATCGGGTATTCGGTCCGGAACCAGACTTAAGCTAACAAATGCCACAATAGATTTCTAACAAAGACAATTTGGTCAGTCAAAAACCGTTGGACATGATTAAGGGTATAAAGCATACCGTAACGTTTAATAGGCAGTGTTTTACAACACTTTGAAAAAAAAATGTGCTGAAAAAAGGTAAAGATTAATTTTTTGGTGGTAGCTTCTGATAGTTAGGTTCTGATTTCTTTGTGCTACTTCCAACTTTAAATTACAGACCCCCAATGGGGTAAAGAAAATTATTATGCAAGAAAATGCCAATACGGTTTCAACGAGTTCTATGAATGATGGGGTCAATTTAAGAGAGATAATAAAAAAATACGGGTATCACTGGAAGTTTTTCTTTTTAAGTGTTATTGTTGCGTTGACACTAGCATTTATATATTTAAAAACGGCTACTTATGAATATCAAGTGTCTTCAATTATTTTAATAAATGACGAAGACAATGATGGTGGTTCAACCTCTGAAATTGCCGTTTTTGAGGACCTTGGTTTGTTTGAGGGACCAAAAACTTCATTAGATACCGAGATAGGTATTTTAAAGTCAAAAACCTTGGTCGACAGAGTTGTTAAAGAATTAAAACTGCATATTACCTACTATATCGAAAATGGCTTTGCCCAAAAGGAGATTTATAGTAAAGAACGACCTTTCAATATTAATTTTTTCATTGATGATGCTAAATATAGTAGGTTAGATACCATATTTTCAATTAGTGCCAAGTCTAAGAATCGGTACGATTTATTCGATAGCGATAACAATCACATTGCTGAAGGTTCATTTGGAGAAAGTATCACCTGTGCATTTGGTGAACTGATAGCCACTCCGGTATCTATTGATAACATGCAGCTAAACCAAAAAATCCTAATAAAAAGAAGTTTAGTTTAAATGATGTCCACGCCAATAGACGAAAGAAAACATACTGAAAGTCTATGTTTTCCGCAATGATTTTTTAAGCAGGGGACTGGGTTCTAACATTTTAGAGGGTGTGAAGGATGCAAAAGCCTTAAAAAAC
>CAYXXW010000475.1:0-2319 GCA_964469115.1 uncultured Melioribacteraceae bacterium | reverse complement strand
AAAGCAGTAATAGCATATTGGGAATAACTAAAAATCTTTTCTCTTCCGAGTTTATCAAGATTTTAGTGGGAATTCTAGTGATTCTTTTCATTGTTGGTTTATTAGTTTGGCTTTTTGAAAGGAAGAAAAATAAAGATGAGTTTGGTGAAGGAATGTCAAAAGGATTAGGATCAAGCTTTTGGTGGGCCGCCGTTACTTTAACAACCGTCGGTTATGGTGATAAAGCTCCTAAAACTACAGGAGGACGAATTATTGCATTAATTTGGATGTTTGCTGGATTAGTAATGATTTCGGGCTTTACTGCAGCTATTACCTCCGCGTTAACTGTAAACCAACTCGATGTTGGAATTACTAACATGAATGATTTGTACAATGTGAGAGTTGGTACTGTAAAAACTTCTTCCAGTGAAGAGTTTTTACAAAAAAATGGCCTAAGCTTTATAACCACTAATAATATTGAAGAGGGAATTGAACTAGTTAAGCAAAATAAAATTGATGCCTTTGTCTACGATGCCCCAATACTTAAATACTTAATTAAATCTCAAAATATCTCAAATGAAATTAGAATATTGCCAATTATCCTTGATCCAATTAATTATGCGTTTGCTCTGCCTGCTAATAGTAATTTAAGAGAACCGATAAATAGAGCATTGCTCGAAGTAATTGATAATATTGAATGGCAAAATACTGTAGATAAGTATATCGGCAGATGAAATAATCCTTTAATGTTGTTTTAGCCAAATGAAAAAAAATAACTCAATTTATTTGCCCGGATTAAAAAAACAATACGAGTTTCTTATAAGTAAGCTCGAATTAACTGGATTTAATATTTTGATTTTGGGAAGCAGCAACGCAATCATTTCAAAGTTGCTTTTCAATAAATCAAAAGAAAAAGTTGAAATAATTGTTGAAGATTATGAGTCACTTTTAGTTACACAATTAGAATTAGGTAATAATTCGGCATTAAGTGTAAAGCTAATGGATTTTGAAAATACAGACTATTCGAAAAATACTTTTGACTTAGTTTATGCCCAAGGTTCAATTTCAGATAAACGTAGAAAGAAAATCGTCAAAGAAATAAAGAGAATATTAAAACCAAACGGATATTTCTGTGTCGGTGAAATTGTAAAGTTGGAAGATAAAATTCCAAATTTTATTAAAGAAATTTATGAGCTTTCCAATTTAGATCCAATACTTCATGATAGAGTTTCTTCATTTTATGAAGAAAGAAATTTTGAAGTAATTGATTTAATAAATCTCTCTAATACATTAAAAGATTACTACAGCTTAAATTTGAAATTGCTGAAAGATAATATAAAATCTCTCTCTCCAAATGAGAAAGCATACTACAAAACAATATTAAATAAAATTAGTCATGAATCTAATGTGTATTTAAAGCTCGGTGGCGATAGGTATATGGGACTAATAACACTAATCTTAAAAATGTAATAAAAAAATGAAAAAAAACGACATTGTAGAGCTGAATATTGAAAGTTATGCCTTTGAAGGAAAAGGGATTGCTAGAATTAGTCAGTCCGAGTTAGAACATATTAAAATTGATTCAGATAAAAAATACATCCTATTTGTTCATAATTCTTATCCTGGTGATTTGGTAAAAGCCAGAATTCTAAAGCTTAAAAAATCTTATGGTGAAGCTAAAACCATTGAGGTTTTAAAATCTGGCGAGGGCAGAATTGTACCTGTCTGTAAACATTTTGGTGTGTGCGGCGGCTGCAAACAGCAGGATTTAGATTATGAGTTCCAAGCTAAATATAAACATGAACAAGTTAGAGATATTTTTGAAAGAATTGGCGGCTTTTCAGATTTTGAGATGCTGACCATCCTAAAATCGGATTCAATTTATCACTATAGAAATAAAATGGATTTTTCATTTACTCCGCAAAGGTGGCTGACCAAAGACGAAATAGGGGGTACCGAGAAATTAGATAGTGATTTTGCACTTGGATTCCATGTGCCAAAGGTTTATAGCAAGGTTATTGATATTGAAGAATGTTATTTGCAGACTGACAAAGCAACGGAGATATTAAATTTTACAAGAACTTTTTTTAAGTCGCGCAGTACATCTATCTATTCAACATATACAAATGAGGGATACTTAAGGAATTTGGTACTAAGAGAATCATTTGGGTTTAATGAGTTTATGGTAAACTTGGTAACTTTTACTGATGATGAAGATTTAATGAAAGAATATTCTGAAAATATAAAAGAAAGATTTCCTTTTGTAACTACTATCGTTAACAATATTAACTTACGGAAAGCCCAAGTAGCTTATGGAGATTATGAAAAAGTGTATTTGGG
>CAYXXW010000474.1:0-2320 GCA_964469115.1 uncultured Melioribacteraceae bacterium | reverse complement strand
AAGCATTTCTATAAAGTGACTGACCTATTTCAATTTTATTCTCATCAGTTATTACTAATATTTTTTCTTTTGGTTTTGCTCCCATGCAATCTTTAATTGCAATCCGAGAAGCTTTATCAAGTTTAGTTAATGCCATTATTCTTCCTTAAAATTTATTTTTTCTCAAAAAGTCTAATTAACTTATTTTTATTCATTTGGTTAATAAAAAGTTCGACTCGTTCTTTTGCCGGCTCAATTTTATTACCAAAATATTCTCTAGTAAGATCAGTAATTTCACCTACATTTTTTTCTCCATCGCACAAATGCCAAATGTAACTACCAATTTCATCCAGATCAATTTTGTGCGGTTTCCGGCTATCCTTCTTAAAAAACGTTTTTTCAATAAATGTTAGCTTTTCTTTTTTATAAAGAATGGTTACCAGATCATTATTTACTTCATGTTCACAAGTTCTAAAGGGATAAACCTTTTCAAGACTTTTCATAATGCTTAAGCTGTTCCCTTTTCTAAACCATGTCCATTTGGTCCTAATTCATTTTTGCGTAATAGATATGCAAATACAAAACCAATTATGCCAAGTATTGAAAGTATCCACATTCCCATTGCGTAACCTTCAGGATTATCAGCCGATGCTCCCGAAATATCATTTGACCAACCGAGCAGATAATTGAAAGCAAATACACCAATTTGCTGAATAAGTGTCATTATTGAATAAGCAGTACCCAATCTATTTTGTTTTACAAGATAAGCAACGGAAGGCCACATGATTGCAGGAATTAGAGAGAAAGCAATTCCTAACATTACTATTGGTACATAAAGGGAAATATTTAAATAAACCAGCATTAGATAAACCGGTAAAATTAGTACTGAGCCAATCATCATCATTGTTGCACGCTTGCCTATTTTATCTGCCAGTAATCCAAATAAAGGAGTTGCCACCATTGATGCAAATATCAATGCGCTGTTCAACTGTCCGGCTAATTCTCTTGATGCTCCATGAGCTTCTTGATAAAATTTAATGGCAAATGTTCTAAACGGAAAAACTGCAGAATAGAATGTTACACACAGAATAACTACATACCAAAAGGATTTATCAAATTTGAATAGATCAGAGAAAACAAATTTATCAGTATCGCCTGCTTCACCGAGTGAATATCTTTTCTCGGCAAAACTCTCCATTATCCAATAAATTACTCCGCCAACAACGCAAGTTAAGCCAATAATAAAAGCTATATATAATGGATCACTCCAATTATTGTAAAAACTCTTTCCCCAAGTTGGTGACCAATCAGCAGTAAAAGAACCAAGACGCGCAATTGTTAAGTTAATTCCAAAAGCAAAACCTAACTCCTTGCCCTTAAACCATTTGGCGAGAGCAGTAGTAATTGCTACAATTAATGGCTCTGCTCCAATGCCTAAAAGAAGTCGACTTCCCAACATCAGATATAGGTCTGAGCTAATAGCCATTAGTAATGCTGCGACTGAACAAATAATAGAAAAAACCAAAATTGATATTTTTACACCAAGTCTATCTATAATAGGACCACTGATTATAAGAATAAACACAGCAGCAAAACTATAAACTGAGTAAAGCGATCCAATATTTACATCAGAGAATCCCAAATCTGATTTAAGCATATCGGCAATCGGGGCAATGCTGTCGTAAATATAATAGTTCCCAAACATTGCCAAGCTCACAAATATAAGTACCGACCACCTATAAATTGGCGACGGTTGAGGTTTACCAAGAGTATCTGTCATAGTCTTTCCTTAAAGAATGAGAATTTAATTTTTCTTTTCTTTACTTAGAGCAAAGGTAATAAGAATTACAGCAAGTGACGCAAATAAAATTAGTGAAACTATGTCACCCGAAACGCCCATACTTTCACCTAATCCTGTATTAAGTTTATCTGCAACAGAAATTTCTTTACCGGCAGCATTCACTTCCCATATCCAACCTTTTAAGCCTGCTAATAAAATTCCGGTAAGTGCACCGCCTGCAATTAAACCTGAGCTTAACAATGCACCGGGGCCAATCTCTGTTTCATCTTCACTGCTTTTTCTGATTTTATCTACGATTAACTTAACTAATCCCCCAACAAAAATTGGACTCGTAACTGAGAGAGGTAGATAAGCTCCAACAGCAAATGGTAATGATCTTACTCCACTTAATTCCATCACGGCAGCAATTCCCATTCCTACAATCACTAATCCCCAAGGGAGATTTTGACTGAGCAGTCCTTTTATAACTGTTGCCATTAAAGTTGCTTGAGGTGCAGGTAGTTGATCTGAACCGATTGTTAAAATGTTGTTAAGCATAAT
>CAYXXW010000473.1:0-2322 GCA_964469115.1 uncultured Melioribacteraceae bacterium | reverse complement strand
TCTGCCGGAAGCGGTAACACAGCATACTATAAAATTAAAGCAGTAAATGGTACAGTCTATTCCAATTTTACCAATTATTTAAGTGTTAGTTATAGTGGTTTGAGAAAATCTAGCAGTAACTCAACTAATGGAAATAATATTCCATATGAGAATAAATTAGATCAAAATTATCCTAATCCGTTTAACCCAAATACTATCATAAACTATGGCTTACAAAATGATGGATATGTTACTTTAAAGGTTTTCAATTTGGTGGGTGAAGAAATAACGGAATTGATCAATGATTATAAATCAGCTGGGGAATATAGTATCAATTTTTCAGCTGAAAACTTACCAAGTGGAATTTATATCTATAAATTATCAACAAATAATTATACTGAAGCTAAGAAATTTATATTGGCAAAGTAATAGAAGGCTTTGCAAAACATCATTTTGTCATATTGAGCGGAGCGAAATATCTCGAATTTAAGTGACATTGAGATTCTTCACTTTGTTCAGAATGACAATTAGTCAGTTATACAAAGGCTTTTAATATTCTATAAGGGTTTGGTAAATAAGCCAAACCCTCACTTAATTTCTTATAGGATGAGAAAATGAAAATAATACTAAACATGGCATTTATCATTTTATACTTGTGTATAACAAATATTTTAGCCCAAACAACTCAAACTGAAATACCGTGGGCAACTTTAGCAGATTCACCTTGGCCAATGATAAGTCATGATCCGCAATTTACTGGAAGATCACCGTTTAAAGGACCGCAAACACCAAATGTAATTTGGACAAGAGACTATACTAATGGAATTTTCTCCGGACCGGTAATAGGAGAAAAAGGGAATTTATATTTTGGTTCTTATTATCAATTAGATAGTGCTGATAAATTCTACTCAATTACACCAACCGGTGAAGATAGATGGATATTCGACTCCGGTTCTAACAGACCGCCGCAAACCGGGATAGTGATTGATTCAAGTAATACAATTTATTTTGGTTCACTTGATAGACATGTATATGCACTAAACTCTGATGGGAGCTTAAAGTGGAAATATGAAACCTCATCTATAATATTTGAGATAGTTGTACCTAATATAGATCTGGAGGGAAGAATCTATACAACAAATGGATTAGGTGAATTGTATTCAATAAATCCGGATGGTACATTGAATTGGAAAGTTAAACATGATGATGGATTTTTCTTAAAATCACCGGTATTTTCACCCGATGGAAACACAATTTATATTGCCGGTAGTGATTCTAATTTATATGCACTAAATTTAGATGGAAGTATAAAATGGAAATTTAATTGTGGTCTAATTCGAAAATTTCCATCAATTGATAGCGATGGAAATTTACACATTTTACCGGAAATGGTTCCCCAAAAATTATTTTCACTAAACTCGAATGGTGAAGTTAGATGGAGTTCTGTAATAGTAGATTCTTTCGCTATAAAATCCCATTCTGCCCCATGTATTGATATACAAGGGAATATTTATATTGCACTAGGAAGTGCCATTTTTTCATATTCAAATAATGGCATATTAAATTGGTATTATATTATTGGTTCAAATCCAGATGAATATGATGAATTTTGGCAACCTTTGATTTGTGATGTTGAAGGCACTGTTTATGTTGGTTCTACTTTTGGGAAATATTACTACGCTATATCAAAGGAGGGTGAATTAAAATGGAAGTTACCCTTAAATGAATACCAAGTCGATAATACAGGCGCTATTGCAGAAGATGGTACTTTATATATAGGTGTGCATAAAAGTTCATTATTCAATGGTAGTGAGAGAAATTTGATAGCAATTAGAGATACAATAACAACTGGTATTTTTGAGAATAGAAATGAAATTCCTAAGAAATTCTTGTTAGAGCAGAATTACCCAAACCCGTTTAATCCATCAACAATAATAAAATATTCGATTCCTTCAAATACAGTTCCTCTGAGCCGAGTCAATGAGTCTAATGTAACTCTAAAAGTATTTGATATTTTGGGCAAAGAAGTTGCGATCCTTGTAAACGAACTGCAAACTCCCGGCAGTTACCAAGTTAAATGGAATGCAGAAGACTTAAGCTCCGGTATTTATTTTTACCAAATAAAGGTTAATGGCTGGAGTGATATAAAAAAAATGATTCTTTTAAGATAGCAAAAGTTTTAAAAGCTCAATATTTATTATTATAACATTAATTTTAAAATATTGGGCTTTCCTTTTATCTTCTTGCAAAAACCATTTCACTTAATTATTATTCTTTTTAAATCCTTAAAGAATGGAAATAATAAAAAACATATTACTCCGCTTACTTCATCTGACATACCAG
>CAYXXW010000472.1:0-2330 GCA_964469115.1 uncultured Melioribacteraceae bacterium | reverse complement strand
GAACCAAACTTCGGTAGATTAGACAAGGATGAATCTGATCAGATCGGTTTAAGAAGTCTTTCTATTTATAGATTAGCTGGCAAAGGTCCAACTGACGGCTGGCCAAAAAATGATGAGGTCATGTGGAATAAAATGAATTCGCAAGTTTTTGACACATTACTTCAAAATTCTAATATTAGTATTGTTTTTGGTTCTGGTCCGTTTCCTTTGCTTCAGAAAAAGAGAGAAAGATTTTCAATGGCACTTGTTTTTGGTGATAATCTAGAGGATATACTTTTTAATAAGGAGACTGTCCAACAGATTTATAATGCAAATTATAATTTTTCAAAACCTCCTGAAAAGCCGACTGTTACTGCAGTACCTGGAGATGGAGAAGTATTTCTGTTTTGGGATAATATTGCTGAAGAATCACGTGATCCATTCTTAGGATTTGAGAATGACGATCCAACACAAGGTTTTAAAAAGGATTTTGAAGGATACTTAGTCTATAGAAGTACTGAACCTGAATTTAATGATATTAAAATCATTACAGATTCAAAGGGTGCGGCTAAATTTTGGAAACCCATAGCTCAATTTGATCTTGTTGATGGTATTGCAGGACCGGATCCGGTTGGAATAAATGGAGCCAATTTCTATAGAGGGAATGAAACAGGTCTTAGTCACTCGTTTGTTGATACAACTGTTACAAACGGAGTAAAATACTTTTATGCAGTTGTAAGTTATGATCAAGGTGATCCGGATTTTGGAACCACGGGATTAGGTGCTACTGAATGCTCAAAAATAATAAAAGCAGATATTTCTGGTAGTATCACTTTTGTTGATTATAACTGTGCAGTGGTTACACCAAATGCTAAAGCTGCCGGATATTTACCGCCACAAATAAAGGGTGATATCGAAGAAGTTACAGAGGGTAATGGAACGGGCTCGTTAGAAATTAGTATTTTGAGTGCGGCTGATATTAAAGAAGGAGCTTCATATAAAGTATTATTTGAATCCTCCGGGACTCTACCTAATATTATCACAAATTCTTATAAAATAATTACAACAGTTGGAACTAATGTGGATACTTCTGAAAGTATCAACGAAATTGGAAAAGGTAAGTTTAGTCCAGTTTTTAACGGGATGACGTTATCTGTTAATAACGATACTTCAGTGAGTGTTATACAAACTGAAACAGGCTGGAAGCCTGGAGCTAGTAATTTGGATATGACTGTAATGCCAGATCCAACAGCAAGAGGTGTTTCATGGCCTGCAGATTACGAGTTTAGGTGGTTTGATGAGCCTGTAACGACAACCTGGAAATCTAATATACCATTAAATTTCTACACTATTAATGTAACTAGAGGTGATACTGTTAAAGTTGAAATTATTGATAATGATAACACTGACTTTTTAACATTTGGTGATGAAATTGTGATAATTGAAGATAATGAAAGTGGAAGTCAGGACTTTGCATGGAGGGTTAACTACCATATTCCAGGCGGCGCTCAAGTTCCTCAAGCACCAAAAGGCGGAGATATCTTTTATATAAAAACTTCAAAGCAATTTACACAGGGAGATTATTTCACTTTTACTACGAATGCGGCAGGAGTAGATAAAGATTTAGCTGATAATGAGTTATCAAAAATAGATGTTGTACCTAATCCTTATGTTGCAGCAGCTAAGTGGGAAAGTAGAAATCTTAATTCCTCGGGAAGAGGTGAAAGAAGAATCGATTTTATTAACTTACCAGCAAGCTGTACTGTTCGAATTTATACAATGACAGGTGCTTTAGTAAAAACTCTTACAAAAGAGTCTGCTCCAACAAATGGAGCGCTGTCATGGAATTTGATAAGTGATGATGGAATGGACGTTGCTTTTGGAGTTTATGTTTATCATGTAGATGCAGATGAAATTGGTGAGCATATTGGTAAATTTGCTTTAATTAAATAAGGATAAAGAAAATGAAATTTAAATTAGTCTTGATTACTCTTGTAATCATCATGTCAACCTCTTTTCTTTATTCTCAAGAAATTTCGAAAAGAGGTACAACTGCAGCTCAGTTCCTCAAAATTAGTCAAGGTGCAAGAGCTACATCGATGGGCAGTGCTTTTGTTGCTGTTGCTGATGACCCATCAACAATTTATTGGAATGCCGCGGGACTTGCGAGACTTGAGAATAATGGTGTTCTATTTGATCACACTCAATGGATTGCCGATGTAAAGTACAATTTCCTGGCAGGTGCACTGAACCTTGGCGATTTTGGTACACTTGGAGTTAGCTTTATTACATCTAGTATTGAAGAAATGAATGTAACTACTGTTGATAATCCTGGTGGTACTGGTGAAACA
>CAYXXW010000471.1:0-2338 GCA_964469115.1 uncultured Melioribacteraceae bacterium | reverse complement strand
GACTAACGAAGGAATATGTGTTGTAGATCTTGATACGGTTATTCCTGGAATAATATTAAATGATTTTGGAGATATGGTAAGGACATTTACAAGTCCCGTTTTAGAAGATGAAAAAGAATTTTCAAATGTAACCTTGCGATTATCAATATTTGATGCATTGGTGAAAGGTTATTTGGAAGAGTTGAACAATTATTTAACAGAAGATGAAATAAATAATTTTGTATTAGGATCTAAAATAATTGTTTTTGAACAAGCCATTAGATTTTTGACGGATTACATTGCTGGAGATGTGTATTATAAAATTGAGTATGATTTACACAACTTAAATAGGGCAAAAAATCAGTTTGCTTTGCTTTTGAGTATTGAAGAACAAACCGATGAAATGGAAAAAATAGTTAGAAAGTATTCTAACAATAATTAAAATCACCATTGACAAAAATATTAATCAAATAATTTAACTCTTTGAGAAAATAATGAATCTATCGATTTTGGATCTAATATTTGTTGTAGCATATTTACTATTGATATTCTTATCTGGAACAATTGTAAAGAAATATATAAAAGGCATTGATAATTTCTTGGTTGCCGGCAGATCAATGGGTTACCATCTTGGTCTTTTATCATTGATGTGTACTGAAATAGGGATGATAACCTATGTTTATTATGCTGAGTTAGGTTTTAAAGCTGGATTAGCAGCTTTGATTGTTGCTTTTCCACCGGTTGTTGCATACATATTTTTAGGCAGAACCGGATTCATTATCAAGCCATTATTAGAGATGAAAATAAGTACAATACCAGAGTTCTTTTCTAGAAAGTATAGTAAAGGAGTTCGGTTCTATATTGGAATAATAATGGCAGTAGGAGGAATCTTAAACTTTGGAGTGTTTCCTGGAGTTGAAGCTAACTTTATCAATATAGTAACTGGTATTCCGAAAGATTACTTGCTAGTAACAATGGTAGTAATGTTAACATTAGTTTTAATTTATACTGTTGCTGGTGGAATGGTTGCAGTTATTGTAACAAACTATATCCAGTATGTTCTTCTTAGTTTTGGTATGATATTTATAACCGTATATGGAATATATGAAATAGGATGGGGAAATATAGTTAGTGCTGTAACAGAGAAAGTAGGGGAGAAGGGGATTAATCCTTTTACTCCATCAATTCTTGAAGGAGAGTTTGGAATTGGCTTTATAGTTTGGCAAATACTTTTTTGGATAGCATTACTAGTTGGCTGGCAAGCAATATCAATGAGATTGTTTTCATCAAAAGATTCTAAAGTGGGTCAGAAAATTTATACTTGGTCGGGGCTTATGTTTTT
The DNA here is from genome assembly GCA_964469115.1 of uncultured Melioribacteraceae bacterium. Taxonomy (GTDB): domain Bacteria; phylum Bacteroidota; class Ignavibacteria; order Ignavibacteriales; family Melioribacteraceae. The sequence continues at coordinate 1,017 of CAYXXW010000471.1, read as the reverse complement.
ATCAAGGGGTGTAATGCCAATACTTTGGGGAGTTATGGCTATAGCTGTTGTAGGAACAGAGATAGATTCACTCGAAGCATTACCCTTGCTTTTACTGAAAATTGTCCCATCTGGCCTGTTGGGAATTATATTTGCAGCATTATTGGCAGCATCAATGTCAACTTATGCAAGTTATCTGCTTTCATGGAGCTCAGTTGTTTCACAAGATATAATTGGAAGTATGGTTACGTATATAACTAAAAAGGAAATGGATTCAAAAAAACAGTTATTGGTTAGTAGAATAACAATGGCCGGAGTAATGATATTTATTATTTGGTGGTCACTGTTTCATGAGATGGAAGGTTACTTGTACTTCTACCTAAATATGACTGGAATGTTATTTATTCCTGGAGTATTAATTTGTGTAGCATTTGGTATTTATTGGAAAAAGGCTAGAACATTGGGTGCATATCTTGCAATTACTTTTGGTGCAATATTACCTATGTTATATTTAATTTGGCCAACAGAAGTACAAGGTTATGCATCTGAAATTGGTTGGGGTGGATTTGTAGTCTCGTTAATTGGAATGCTTGTTGGATCGGTAATTCAGAATATATTTCAACCAAAAGTTGAGGGAGGAAAAGCATAATGAGTTTATGGGAAATATTTTGGTTGGTAGTTGTAATTTTTTCAATAGTTTCTTTTACCTACATGTCAGTAAAAATTGTTTATAAAGGTTTAGCTGAATTAAAAGAAATGTTTACTTTACTTAATAAAGATTAATTTGCTTGAACTGCCTCGATTAGTTTTACCAATGTCTATGATAGTCTCACTCCCAAGCATTGGCTACTTGAAGAGGGAGTATTACCTCCGGTACCGGAAAATTTAATTAACTATGCGGTTAATATTTTCTATTCTTGCCATCACTTTTATATTAATTGATAAATCTCAAATATTGCACCTTTCAATACATCATAATGAGTGAAAGTAAAGTAGAGAATATCTCATTCTCTGTATCTACCAAAAACCTTTTATTGT
>CAYXXW010000470.1:0-2341 GCA_964469115.1 uncultured Melioribacteraceae bacterium | reverse complement strand
CCAATTATTGCTATTGATGAGCCTACAATAAGTATGAACTTTACAGTAAATACTTCGCCTTTTTATGGTAAAGAGGGAAAGTATGTAACCTCTCGTCACTTACACGATAGACTGCAAAAAGAACTTCAGCAGAATGTGGCTCTGCAAGTGCAAGAAACTGGTTCGCCCGATACATTAAAAGTTTCGGGAAGAGGAATTTTACATCTCTCAATTCTTATTGAAAATATGAGAAGGGAAGGATACGAATTAGCAATTGGGGCGCCAAAAGTTATTTATAAAGAAATTGACGGCAAAAAAGCCGAACCAATTGAAATTCTGGTTGTTGATGTACCAGATGCTTCTGCAGGAAAAGTAATAGAATTAGTTGGACAGAAAAAGGGTGAACTGGTTAAGATGGAACAAAAAGGGAGTTTGTCTAAACTTGAGTTTCATATTCCATCTAGAGGTTTAATGGGTTTACGTAATAAAGTATTAACTATGACTGCAGGTGAAGGAATAATTCATCATAGATTTTACCAGTATGAATTCTTTAAAGGATCAATTACTCAAAGAATTGCGGGTGTATTAATTTCAATGCATGAAGGTCAAACTACGGCTTATGCTCTTAACTCTTTGCAAGATCGAGGTAAATTTTTTATTGAACCTGGTGATATTGTTTATCAGGGACAAGTTGTTGGTGAGTATAATAAAGAAAATGATATTGAAGTTCATGTAAATCGTGGTAAAAAATTAACAAACATGCGAGCTTCAGGTTCAGATAAAGCAGCCAAAATAGCCCCTTCAATTAAATTTACACTTGAAGAATGTTTAGAATATATTAAAGATGATGAATTGGTTGAGGTAACTCCAAAATCAATTAGGATGAGAAAATTGTATCTTGATCCTAATGAGAGGAAGAGATTTAATAATAAAAAGGGTGTTTAATATTTATTACTTTTTAAGGTTTTGCAAAGATTCTTTTGAAAGATTAAAAGTCTTTGCAAAACCGGCTACAAACCTTGCCTTCTCAATCTCAAGTTTATAGAGTTGAAAATCACCCAAATTAAAATACATTTCTGCATTACTATTTTTAATTAGATAATTATCCTTAGCAGAAAGATATTCTTCTGTATTCCTTTCAACTAAGTTGGCATTGCCTGTCATAGAAACTCTTGCCAGTGTTTGCGGATTGTCTGCTTCAGTTTCAGGCTGACATATCATTAAGCTAATTTTATTATTCTCAGCGATATTTTTAGAATGTTTTGCAAGCTGACTAATAAGAATATAAAATTCTCTAAAATTTTCATTCACTGAAAATGCTACCATTGAAACGAAAGGTTGATCATTATTGTTTGTACCAAGGGAAGCAATTTTCGAATTCTCAATTAATTGTATTAGCCTCTTTTTTGAATCATCATCCATTTTGGTTATTCCAAATTTTATTATAGTTTTTTTAAACCTCCGAGGTTTTGAAAACCGCGGAGGTTATTGTTCGATTGCTAATCATTCAGTCTCATTCCAAATCCGATAGAATGTTCATATTCAACAATTTGATGAAATCCCATTTTTTTATAAAACCCTATTGCTCCTGGGTTCTTCTTCCCGACTTCCAAATGTAAAGCTGGGATATTTAATTCTTCTAATTTATCAATAAATACCTGCATTATTTTCTTGCCAACACCTTTTCCTTGTGTGCTGGGTAAAAGATCAACATGAAGATGGGCTGGGTAATTAGCTAATTCTTTCTTCAATATATACCCTTTATGAATAAGCCTAATAATATTGGCATCTGCAGTAATATCATCCCCACTAGGCAAAGGATATTTTTCCCTCAGATTAGGGAACCAAGTTTCTTCAGATTTTAGTTTAAATTTTTCTGAATCTTTTGTCCCTAAAATATATCCGCTTGGTTTTCCATCTGATGATACTATAAAAGTTAATTCTGGTTCTAAAACTGCGTATGGAGCGGCATAAAAATGACCCAGCAATTTTGGATCTTTATAAATATCGGTCGCATCTTTTCCGCTATCACCAGTTCTTAGACAAATACTATACATGCTATCTAAGTCGGAAGATTTATAAGGTCTAATTTCGATTATTTCATTATTTTTTTGTCTCACATTCCATCTCATTAATCATTTCAAGCAATTTATTTGTTGTTCTCCAATTTCGTGATGTAGCAGTAACTTTTAGTTTTTTCTCGAAGAAATTATTAGTAAGCTTTGTTTTTCCAAATCCAATTGTACAGTTAAAATAAATTGCGTCTTTAATAATTACAAATTGTTCAGCTTTTGAACTAAATGGTAAAATTTCTTGAACCAAAGATTTAGCTGGAGTAGATTCCAAAAAAGTTACAGCCAAT
>CAYXXW010000469.1:0-2345 GCA_964469115.1 uncultured Melioribacteraceae bacterium | reverse complement strand
AAAACATAAAAATTCTTTCTTCATGCTCAGGCTTTTGGTATTTCCCATAAGCATATAGAAAAAGTACATTAGTACCAAGCAGTTTTTGATATTGATTGAAGACAATTACAAAATCGAAAACGGTTAATGTATAAATTATGGCTCTGAAAAATTCACCGCCTCTCAAATAGTGGTAGAATCTTTCTGTAGGTAAGTCATTCGTTTTTATGAAAATCCAGGCAAATCCAATGAAGAATATTCCAATTCCGATAGTGTATAGTATTCCCTTTATAAGGATTGACCAAAGCAGTGAATGTTTGCGAAATCTATTGATGATTAAAAATTCTTCAAAAATTCCTACTGGAATTCCAAGAAAAAAACCAACAATAAACCCGGACGCAAAATCATCAAAATTTTTGTTTTCAATTAGAGTAAAAAATGTAATTCCAAGACCAGTAATAAGAGCAATTACAAAAACTCTTTTTATTCTTTGAATTGTATAAAGCGAAAGTGCCATTTTATTTTTTTGATGTATAACTAAAAACTGTATTTGGATCAACCCTTTTACTAAACCACTGAACACCCCAATGTAAGTGAGGTCCGGTAGATCTTCCTGTTGTTCCAACTTCGCCTATTATTTCACCTTTTTTGACAAATTGTCCATCTTTCACATAACTTTTATTAAGATGTAGATAAACAGAATTTAGCCCAAGACCATGGTCTAATAAAATATAGTTGCCGGCATAATAAAAGTTATCTGCTGAAAGTAGAACTTTTCCGTCTGTCATTGCTTTAACCTCAGTCCCTCTAGGCACAGCAATATCAATTCCGTTATGTGCATTTTTGGGCACACCGTTTAATATACGTTGACTTCCAAAAACACTTGAAATTCTTCCTCCTTTAATCGGTTTTTCAAAGCCGCTATTAAACAATGCGGATTTAACATCTCCGACTTGCTTTCTTGCATTTCGTGAAATCTCACTTTCTCTTTTTATTCTCTCACTAACCTCTTTTGGCGGTGAGACGTATTTTTGGTTCATTCTATTTATTCTTTGAATATTATAATCTCTTTTAGGGAGAATTAAATTTTTCAGAATTGACTTTCCAGCAAGCTCAACTAACAATAAATGATTTGTTGTATCATCTCTATCAAAACCAATCACAAAATTTCCCAAGCTATCAAACATTATTGGAGTACCATCCAATTTTATATTTTTTACATTTTCTGCGTTCCCAAAAATTAGTCCACCTGGAATTATATCTCCGCTAAGTGCTAATGACTGTGCAAAGGAATTGTTGAGTATAATGATTGAGATAAGCAATAATATTCTTTTCATAATCTTCATAATTTATTAGGAAACCAACGACATTAAAATTGCACAAAGCCAAGCTCCATAAGTGCCCAATGCATATCCTACAACAGCAAGAAGTACACCAACCGTAGCCAGTGATGGATGAATAGCAGCCGCAACAATTGGTGCTGATGCTGCTCCGCCAATATTCGCTTGACTGCCAACGGCAATAAAAAAGAATGGCGCTTTAATTAAACGACCAACAAATATTAAAAGTAGTGCATGAAATGTTATCCAGATTGAAGTTATGAGTAAGAGATCAAAATTCTGGAAGAATCCTAAAATATCCATCTTCATTCCAATTGTTGCGATAAGAATATAGAGAAATAAACTGCCTATTTTAGAAGCACCTTTTTTTTCCAAATTTCTAAAGCGTGTAAAACTTAAAATTAGTCCTAATGTAGTAGCAATAATTACCATCCAGAAGAAGTCTGAAGTTAAGCTAAATCTAGATAACTCAGGGTAATTCTGCTGAAAGAATGGAGCAATTATATCAGCAAGAAAATGAGCAATGGCTGTAACTCCAAATCCGACTGCTAAAAGTTTAATCAAATCATTTGTATTTGATAAACTAAACTGCGTTGAAGTACTATTTTCAAGTTTTCTCTGCACATGTTCTAATGATGTTGTATCAGCCTTCAAAAGTTTATTCAGCTTATCATTAATTCCGGCACCGTATAAAAGAATTGCAAACCAAACACTATAAGTTAGTACATCAATAGCAATAATTGCCGAAAAGACAGAATCGGTTACTTGAAAAACCTCTTTCATCGCTGTTTGATTGGCTCCACCACCAATCCAGCTTCCGGCAATTGTAGAAAGTCCGCGCCAAGTTGCTTCCGGTCCAGAACTCACAATAATATCGGGAGCAATGATTGACACAATTAAAATTGCTACCGGTCCGCCAATAATAACACCAAAAGTTCCAGTTAATGTCATAATAATTGCTTTAGGTCCCAATTTCAAAATTGATTTAAAATCAACGCCGATAGTGAAAAGCACTAAACTTGTTGG
>CAYXXW010000468.1:0-2350 GCA_964469115.1 uncultured Melioribacteraceae bacterium | reverse complement strand
GGCTTTAATTTTAATTCAACAGATAAAGCTGCTATACTTCTTAACTTTACTCTAAAGAATTATTTCTTTAATAGCACAAGATTTTCTTTTGACGCAAATCTATCTAAAAGTACAGTCTTTGGATCTTCACTTTTGTTAAGCAGCAAAACGCTACCCGAAGTCGATTTATCATTCCTTTACAAAAATTTTAACATGGAGCTGTTCAACCAGACTGATAAAATTAGTGAGGCCGACGTCCGTTATTTCTCAGGATCATTATCTTTGTTTGAAGTTTACGGAAGCAATTATCTTTTTAATTTAGGCTTAAGAGGAGAATACTTTAAATTCGATCCGTTTTTTTCTGAAGATCTGGTTGATGAAGTTTATGAATCAGAGAATACAATTCTTAGTGGATTCCTCAAAGTACGGTTTGATAATCTTGATGACAAATATTTCCCTAAAAGCGGATTCGATTTAAATGCTGAATTTAGTTATGCTTCCAACGAAGTTGACGGTATTATTGAAAACACAACTACTCCCATTTTATCTTACAACTTAAAGTCTGCAATTAGTTTAGGTACAGATGTATGTTTTATTCCGGCATTTTATGGCCGTCTTTTACTTAACGATAATAGTGAACTTTTTAGAGGTAATTTTCTTGGAGGTCCGGAGGTAACCAAACTTTTAGATTATCATTTGCCATTTATAGGAGTTCAAAGAAATATACTTTTAAGAGACAAGGCGCTTATAACTAGCTTTGAATTAAGGGGAAGATTGAATGAAGAAAATTATCTCTCAGTTATTGTAAATGGAGCTTCTCACTTCAATAAATTTACGGACTGGCAAACTAGAGAGCTTATCGGCGGTTATGGATTAAAATATTCTTACGATAGTTTTATTGGTCCGGTTGATTTAATTCTTTCAACCTCTGATTATACGTCCGATTTAGAATTTTTTGTAAATGTTGGAAGATGGTTTTAAGCAAAGGCCAAAATTCTAAGGACGTTTGTTTTTACCTTTTGTTATTCTTATTCTTCAAAATTGATTTAACCATTTTACCAAACTCCTTATCTCTTTTTCTATGTTCTAAATATGATCTTTCATAATAAGCAGATTCTTTCTTAAGCTTAATAAAATTATTATATCTTTCTTCATCTAATTCTCCGCTTTCCAAAGCTTCAAGAACTGCACATCCTTTCTCAACGGTATGCGTACAGTCGTTAAATTTACAATTTTTAATAAGTTCAGTTATCTCATCAAAGGTTTTGTCAATGCCTTCAGAAATAGAAATATTACCAAGTTCACGCATTCCGGGCGTGTCAATTATCATAGCCCCGTTTTCTAAAATTACTAACTGTCTATTCGTGGTAGTGTGTCTTCCCTTGCTGTCATTTTCTCTTACTTCATTTACTTTAAATTCATCATCACCTATTAAATTATTCAGCAATGTTGTTTTACCAACTCCGGACGAACCAATCATGCAATAAGTTTTTCTTGGTTCTAATATCTTATTAATTTTTTCAATATTATTTTTATGAAAATTACTGAATGTAATTACTTTATAGTTCTTTAAGCTAAGTTGAATATCGGTAAGAATTTTTTCCTTCTGGTCATTATTAATTAGATCGGCTTTACTGAATAAGATAATTGGTTCTATTCCAAACTCATTTGCCATCGATAAATAACGTTCTAATCTTTTGGGATTAAAATCGTGATCTAATGCCTGGATAATAATTGCAAAATCAACATTGGCTGCAATTAACTGATATTCAACTTTTTTGCCCGCACTTTTTCTTTTTAATAAAGATTTTCTAGGAAGCACTTGATGAATAACAGCAAGAGAATCATCTTCAAAATTTTGAAATAAGACAAAATCTCCAACAGTAGGAAAATCTTCCGGCGATTCTGCTGTGTAAAGCATATTGCCGGTTAGTTTGGCAAAGAACTCTTTTTCACTATTACTGATAACAAAACTTTCTTTATTAACCGAAATTACCCTCGCTTTACCTAAGTCAATTCTATTTTGCTCAGAGCTGAGTTTTGATATCTCATCAAATCCTAAATCTTCTAAATTCATCATTATTATATAATTTATTTAAGCAAATATTACTGAATTTTTATTTGATCAGAAAGATCTATTATTTTCTTTTTTTTAGCCAGTATTTTGCAACCAAACGTAATCCCCTTTATTCTCTCCCCAAAAAGTAGGAGTACAACTAATTATTGTCATATTGGAACACTTCAGCTAAACTAACTTTAAAAATTTCTGCAGTCTTAAAAGCCAGCTCAAGAGTTGGTGAATATTTCCCGGCTTCTATTGCATTAATTGTCTGCCGACTAACACCTAATTTATCCGCTAATTCTTGTTGAG
>CAYXXW010000467.1:0-2360 GCA_964469115.1 uncultured Melioribacteraceae bacterium | reverse complement strand
ATAAGAAAAGAGAGTTTAACAGTCAGCAATATTATGACTCTCTACCACGCTTTCCCTAAAGATAGTGGAATCACCATCAATACTATTGGGAAATCCCAAAACTCGGTAATTGAATTTTACGAGAGCATAGGTGAATGTGAAGATTTAGATAGCTTCATAAAAAGTAAAGCGTTCACAAAAATTTACGAGAACTTACTGCCGCAAATTTATAAGTCAATTCCGCAAATTAAATATCTTGATTTTAACACAGTTGTCAATAAATTTGGAAAGCCCACAATTCAAAAGTACATCAGCGGCAAGGTTAGTTATCAACCGAATGATTATGTATTGGAAGGTCCGGAAGATAAACTTGTAATGAGAGAAATACTTATTGAAATGGAGAAATTATTATTCTCAGATTCCAAAGTGAAAATTATGGCTCTTGACGCATCAAATATTACTTCAGTAGGCAGAGCAAAGCTGGAGGGAGCCAATATAATTTTAAAGAAATTTATTGAAGAGCTATTGCTTCACTTTAATTTGCCTTTTGAAAAAGAACCTTATGAGCCCACTATTGCTGAGGTTGTTGATTCAGCGGTCTCTAATTTTGAAGAGATTGTTGGATTTTCAGTTGATAAGTTTAACTTGAAACAGTATGCAAATATTTTCCTCGAAGAAATTAATCATAAACTTACAATCAGTTCTCATGCGGAAAAAGTTAAGGGAATTATTCAAACTGGTTTATTCAATAAGGTTTTTGATACTTCTCTATCGGTAAATGAGAGACTGCTCCATTTTTATTTACTGCAATTAAATGGAAATTTCTTGAATTCTGTTAATGCAAGATTAGAAAAGTATTTCTCAAATATTGATAAACGCAAAGATTATGAAGTTAAACTTTTTGTTGAGGAATTTGCTTTTGATATTCTATCTAAAGAATTTGAAGAGGCAATTGTTGAGATTACCAAACAGAAAGATTTCAAAATTACTCAAACGAACTTACATAAAACCGTCAGGGATGTTGTTTTATTTTTCATCAACATAATCAATAAAACTAAATCTACAGAATATTATGAAAAATATACCCACTCGTTAATTAAATTTATCGAGACAGAATTTAAGCAGCAAAATTCAAGTATTAATGAAATGATTCAACATGGAATAACACTTCATAAAAATTATGATTTCCACAATGAAGCTCTTGAAGAATTCGATGGCGGCTCGCTCAAATGGATTGAAGAAGTGATGAAAAAGTGCGGAGTAATTGCCGCCGAACAAACTGTTCAAAAGCATACAAGAATTGCAACAGATGCAAAGAAACGTGAATATCCAATTCATAAAGTGGATAGAAGTGAAAGCGAAAATGATAGAAGAGATTTTAAAGAGCTTAATACTATAATTAAAAATTTTGATACTAAACCAACAGCGATCTTTTTTAGAGATCGGTTGTCAAAGTTTATAGAAAACATGGATGCCACCGATTATAGGTGTAAAATTATTAAGCATGGATTAGTCAAAGTCTTATACGTAATTCAAAAATCGTATATAAAATATTTGACTGATAATTACAGATTAATTACCGCCGATGAAGTTAGTTTGGATGATCTAAAAGATTTTATTCCTGATGTAATCCTATTTTATGGTGCACCGGAAAAGGTTATTTCGTATCCGCAAATTGGTTACTTTAATATTCCAGGACCGAATGGGAATATTAAGACTTTAGTTACTCCTCTTAAATCTAAAACCGATTACTTTGGTAACTTCAAAAAACCTTGGCTTACAATGATGAACGAGAAGGTCAAGGAAATGGGCGGTATGCCGATTCATGGCTCTCTATTTGCAATTGAAGAGGAAGATGGAAGCCTCTTTGTAATTCAAGTTGATGGCGATAGCGGCGTTGGCAAGTCTGAAATGCTCGCAGCTATGATGCTAAAATGGCTTAAGAATGATTTGCCAGGAATTAGATCAATCAGACTGATTGCTGGGGATATGTTTTATATCTTCCCAGATTCCGATGGAAATCTTTACGGTTTAGGAACTGAGGAAGGTGACTTTTCACGTGTGACCGACTTTGATCCGGATTTTATTAAATATTACAACTCGCTATTTGAAAGTGCCGCTGATAGCAACGTCGAAGACCTTAATTCAAGAAGTACAATCAGAGGTCTTTGTGATATTTCAATGCCATACAAGATTGATATTATGCTTACTGCAAGTAACTTTGGCAGAGAAGAAGCTGGAATTACTAGGTATAAAAATCCAGAAAACTTTTTGCTTTACAGAGATTCACATGGTGAACGAAAGGAAAAAGCTACGAGCTCAGATAATCCTAATTTCCAAAGAACATTGCTGAGATATACAAGCGATAAAAATATTGTTGA
>CAYXXW010000466.1:0-2361 GCA_964469115.1 uncultured Melioribacteraceae bacterium | reverse complement strand
AGGTTCGAATCCTCTCACCCCGACAAAATAAAGTCTTGTATATCAAGTATATACAGGGCTTTTTTGTTTTAGCAGAATAACCGTTAATTAGTTCAAATAACCCTAAAACATACCAAATCTGCTACCCATATGCTGGCCATAATTTAATAAGACCATTTAATCTACTATATTTTGTAATTTTTTATAATATATTAAGGTGAAAATGAAAAAAATAGTTCTTAATACATTACCAAAAATAATTGCCGAAAGATTAAGATATTACAATTGGATAAAGCACATATTATTTCATAGAGAATCATATTTAGTCCGAACGGGTTATCTAAAATCATTTCGTAAATTTAAACCAATTGATATAAACGATAATCCATTGCCTTGGATGAAGTAAGGTTTTGTGATGAAACAATCAAAAGAATTCTAAAGTAAATTTTTCTCAATACTTTATATTAGCCACTTAATTTTAGACAAAAACTGCCACTTAAATAAAGGATTTTTATGAAGGCTCAAGATGTTATTGATAAAATATACTTAACAAAAATTGTTATTGATGAATTCAATACCGAGTTTCCTTTGCATTCACACATTGATAATAGTGAATACGAATTTATAAAAACTATATTGAAAGATATTAAACCTATAAAAACTATAGAGATTGGTTGTGCATATGGAATATCTTCATTAGCAATTTGTTCATTGCTGGAAAATAATCAAAATTCTTACCATACTATAATAGATCCATACCAATCAATAGATTGGAAAAATATTGGAATTATGAATTTAAAACGAGCAGATATTGAATTTTAGATTAAAAATGAACATTCTTTATAAGCATATCGTTTTTAAATTGTATGTTCTGTTCGCTGTGTAAAAGCAAATGAAAAATTTTCTCTATCTAATTCAAGGTCGTTCAGATTTGGTTAAGAATTATTTAAATTTGGCCAATCGAGATAATGCTGATGCTATTTTCTTAACTTATGATAAACAAATAGATGAAGCGATATTTTTCCCTAATTCAACATGGGCACAAGGCAGAAATAAAATGTTAGAAATCGCTTTGGAGAGAGAAGATTATCTTTACTATATTTTTGGTGATGACGATATAGCATTTAAAAAAGGAGGGTGGGGCGAATTTGAAGAAAATCTAATGGTACTAAAACCGGCAATAGCCGTTCCTGTGTTCTTGGAAAAAACAAAAAAGACCCCGCTTAGATGGCTAAAATATCATTCTTTTTTATTTAATGACGAGCAAGTGATAGCTTTTCACAATGAAGTAATTAAGGATGGTATTATAATACCTTATCAAAATCAATTTCATGATATTCATTGGTGGGCATCTTGTGAAATTCAGCAGATTTTGATTCAAAATTTTTATTCCGCAGATTCAATTCAATTAAATAAAATTCATATTACTAATGAGTGTCGATTAAGGTATCCTAATCCTGACATAGGGAGAAATACGTTTGAGAAACAAATTCGAAAATGGCTTGCAGAACAATTTATAGGTAATTACAAAGATATTTCTATGTCATTAAAAAAAAGTTTTCCAGTAATCATATGGCGAACTTTCATTTATTTTATTCGTCACTGTTGTAATTTTAAAACACAAAATTATTCGGTTAGCGAAAATACTATAAAAAAAATATTGTCGAATAAATCAGAGATACTTAATCAATATTTGAAACTTGTAAAAAGGTACTAAATCAATTAATCCGAACAAATTTTATGTTTCCTAAATATTATTTATTATTTTATGCAATTTAGGTATAAATCGAAAAATTGCCTTATTTTCAGTCCTATTAAAATTGATATTTTGTTTGATAAAATTTTCCTCCGTTTCTTTTCCAACCATATAACCACCTTTATTTATTTTCAATTTGCGTAAGTATTCTTCTTTTGATTTAGTTATATAATGATTTAGTTGAAATAGTTCGTTAGCCTTTTTCTTTTTTATTATCTTTGGGTAGCAGAAGAATAATTTTGTAATTATATCTATTAAGGAAAAACGAATGCTAAATCTGTGTACATTAGTATAAGCGAATCTTTTAGATAGATATCGTGCATTAGAAATGCTTTTTACTGTTTCTGGCACCACATTGTTACCTGATCTTGTGAAATTACTAATTACTAATCCGGTAGGCTTGGCCTCATGACCATTACTACCAAAATTGGTCCAATTTACTTCAATTCTTGAAATTTTATCTTTATAATAAAGTTTGAGTACTTCAGTTATTGTTTTATGATCTTTTGGGAATAAAAATTCATCTATATCTAATTGAAGCACATACTTAAAGTTATGTCTGAATCTTTTTATAAAATCTGCATATGCCATCTGTTGAATAGACAATGTGTCAGCATGTCTTCCAT
>CAYXXW010000465.1:1261-2364 GCA_964469115.1 uncultured Melioribacteraceae bacterium | reverse complement strand
TAAGCATTGTAAAGTGAAAAGTTAATACTCATCTCTTGCTTTGAAGTTTTCTTAAAATAATAAGTTGCTCCAACATCAAGTCTATGATAATCCGGCATCCGCTGGGCATTTCTGTCCGTATAAAGATTTATTGTTAAACCATCAATATTATATTTACCTGCGGGATAAGTAACCGCTAGTCCGGTATAGTAAACCCAATTTGCAGAAAGTGACCAATTATTGGTAAGATTATAAACTCCAACTATTGAAACATCATGAATTCTATCTTGTCTTGCCGGGAATTGGTTTCCGTTATTTATTTCATCAAACTTCCTCTCAGTTGTTGAAAGTGTGTAGCTTAACCAACCGGTAAACTTTCCCAATCTTCTTTCAATGTATAACTCAGCTCCGTAAGACCATCCGTTGCCAAATACCAATTGGGATTCAATAAATTCGTTTAAGAAAATATCAGCACCGTTTTTATACTCAATTAAATTCTGCATATCCTTATAATATAATTCAATTGATGCGGCATATTTATTGTCATAAAAGTTTCTAAAATAACCTACAGAAAACAAATCAGAAACTTGCGGTTCAATGATAGCAGTACTTGGCTGCCAAATATCTAAAGGAGTTGAAGTTGTTGAAGTTGAGAGTAAATGTATATTCTGTGTATTTCTAGCATAACCAACCTTAACTGAGCTAGTTTCTGTAAGCAAATAGTTTGCAGATATTCTTGGCTCAAGTAAATTATAAGATTTTATAATGTCGCCGCTTTCGTAAATATCAATATCGGTAAGTAATCCGTCATCGCTAAATGTATAAACATTAGCAGGACCTAAAAGTGTAAAATTTGAAAAACGCAATCCATAATTTAGTTTAAAAAGTGGTGAAAAACTCCACTCGTGACCAAAATATAAATGACCTTCAGTTGCATAGGAATCATCAACCTTTTTAGAATTAAATATTGTATTACCACGAGCTTTTATAGAACCGGGATTAAAGGTGTGATAAATTGCATTTATGCCAAACTTAAAAGTATTATCTGCATTGTAGTAGTACTGAAGATCTGTTTTTAGATGCAAATCATTAATGCCGGAGCTTACAGTTGTTGATTGATCAAC
>CAYXXW010000465.1:0-1161 GCA_964469115.1 uncultured Melioribacteraceae bacterium | reverse complement strand
ACAGTTAGTCTTGATGCAATTAAACCCAACCCACCATAAATCGAATAATCTTTATTGCTGCCGTCTTTCATTGTAATATCCAGAACTGAACTTAATCTTCCTCCGTATTCGGGTCCGGCAATTCCTTTAATAATTTTAGCATTTTTTATGGCATCGGAATTAAAAACGGAAAAGAAGCCAAGTAAATGTGAAGGATTATAAACGGGAGCTTCATCAAGTATTACTAAATTCTGATCGGATGATCCGCCCCTTACAATAAAACCACTATTTCCTTCACCTGCAGAAGATATTCCGGGTAAAAGCTGAATTGTTTTTAGAATATCCCTTTCACCAAATAAAACCGGGACTTTATCAATTTCTTTCGGAACTAAATCTTTAGTTCCCATATCGGTTGATTTTACATTATCATCGGCTTTCTTACCTACAATCACAACTTCTTCCAAGTCCACGAATACAGGGTTTATTCTAAAATCAAGTCTGTGCGATTTATTAAAATCAATTTTTTCAGTTACCTTTTTATAACCAATAAAGCTAACATCAACGTTGTATTCGCCGTTGGGCAATGTAATTGAATAAAAGCCGTAAATATTTGAGCTTGTTCCTGTGCCCAATTCTTTTATAAAAATATTTGCACCAATCATTGTTTCACCATTATCAGCATCGTAGACAAAACCGCTTAAGGTATGAGACTTCTCATCATCTTGAGCAAAGAATAGCGAATTAAGTAATATCAGAATTGTTAGAAAGAATAATTTCATAAGTAAATTAAATAGTTCAAAATGTCTGGTTTCTACAGTATGTAATAATAAAAGTTTCTAGAATATTAATGATTTACAGAATAAATACAGCAGTAGAAATAAATGCCCACTAATTTAATGAAGGAATAAATTGCAAGTAATCCTTTGTCCAAATTTTATTCATTGTTTCTTTATCAATATTACCACCGGAGAGAATCACTAATACTTGCTTTTTAGTTTTTTGATATTTCAGCCATTCAACAACGCCTACCATTGCCATAGCGCTTGTTGGTTCAGCCTGAACTTTTAAAAGGTGATTCAACCATTGTGTCCAGTAAATAATATTTTCTTCTTCAGCTTCGTAAAATTCATCTAACCTTTTTAAGTATTCAAAAGTAATATCACCAACCGCTAAAGTTCTTGC
>CAYXXW010000464.1:0-2365 GCA_964469115.1 uncultured Melioribacteraceae bacterium | reverse complement strand
GCTTCGACTTCAATTTCAAAGAATTCTTCTTTAATAAAGTTGAACATTCCGGCTAAAATATTGGAAGGGAACATTTCAATTTTATTATTATAGAAAAGAACTTGATCGTTATAAGCTTGACGAGAAAAGGAAATTTTGTTTTCCGTCGAAGTTAATTCTTCCTGAAGCGCTAAAAAGTTTTGATTTGCTTTTAGGTCCGGATAGTTCTCAACGACCAAATTGAATTTACCTAAGGCACCTGAAAGTTCCGATTCCGCTTTAGATTTATCAGCAATTGACGAAGCATCTACAGCGGCGCTTCTGGCTTTTGTTATATTCTCTAATGTGTCACGTTCGTGAGTCATATACCCTTTAACAGTTTCAATCAAATTGGGTATTAAATCGTGACGACGTTTCAGTTGTACATCAATCTGAGACCAAGCATTTTTTACTCGATTTCGTAAGCGTACTAACGCGTTATAAATCTGCACTGCATAAATTGCTACTACTGCAACAATTACTACAAAAATTAAAAAGGCACTCATTTATCCTCCGGTTTTAATATGCTTCGACTCCGCTCAGCATGAATTATTTATTTTCTAAATTCGTACTATTTAATTCTAACTCCTAACTTCTATTCTATCTCTATACATATCTTCAAGAACATTAATAATCTTATTGTTCTTATTGACCGATCCTTCATTAATCACCTCAAGAATTTCGCCTTTATCAAACCATAGACCATGGCCATTCTTACATTCATCAAGCACTATATCTTTATCGTCACTAACAAGAGTTTTATCCATTTTTTTATTACAAATTGGACACCTAATTTTTTTTTCTCTGTTTTTCTTTGCTTTTCTAAAAGAGTTTAGTAGTTCAGTTTTATCAGAAGAATCTTCAAGAAATAATTCAAGTTCACCGGAATCGAGCCAAATGCCTTCACAATTTGGGCAGAAATCAGTTTCAATTTCTTCAAACTCTAAAACTAACATAGGATATTTACAACTTGGACAATTCATATTTTCTTAAATTATTTGCCTTTGTCATTTCGAAATGAACGCTAGTGATTGAGAAATCTTTGAAAGTTGATCCTTTACTTCAAGATCTCTCACCCTAAAGGGATTCGAGATGACAGTTCATTTTACAATTGTATTGCTTAATCCTGTAAATATAATAAATTAGTGGAAGGATTTGTCATTATCATACCTATATTTTTTTTGGTATTTTTATAATTCAAAATCTGAAGAAAGAATAAAGTTATGAAATTAAATAAACATCAAAGAGAATATAGAGATACTGTTGAGAAAGAGAAAGATGATTTAGGCAGAAGACCTGATTGGTTAAAAGTCCGTTTGCCTTCCGGGGATAATTACCGCGAAGTTCTTTCAATGATGCGTAAATCCAAACTTAACACAGTTTGTGAGGAAGCTAAATGCCCAAATCTTGCCGAATGCTGGAACAACCGAACAGCAACTTATATGATTTTAGGAGATACTTGTACAAGAACTTGCGGTTTTTGTGATGTAAAAACAGGCAGACCTACTTTTCTTGATTGGGATGAACCAAATAGGGTTGCTCAGTCAGTAGTTGATTTAGGATTAAAACATGTTGTAATTACATCTGTTAACAGAGATGAATTGAAAGATGGGGGAGCAGCAATTTTTTCTAAAACAATTGAGTTGATCAGAGAAAAAACTTCCAGTTGTACAATTGAAATTTTAATTCCCGATTTCCAAGGTGATGAATCAGCATTTGAAATTATTATGCAAAATCCGCCTGATATTCTTAATCATAACTTAGAAACTGTTCCAAGACTCTATCATGCAGTAAGACCCCAAGCTGATTATCAAAGAAGTTTAGATTTGATAAAGTGGTTTAAAGGAAGAGGTTTAAAGACAAAAAGTGGAATAATGGTAGGAATAGGTGAAGAAACTGAGGAAGTTTTAGAACTTATGACCGATTTGAAAAACCATAAGTGTGATATAATGACAATTGGTCAGTATCTTCAACCGACTAAAACGCACCTTCCAGTTGATCGGTACGTGACGTTAGAAGAATTTGCAATGTATAAGGAAAATGGAGCAAAATTGGGCTTTAAAGCTGTTGAATCGGGACCGCTTGTAAGAAGTTCATATCACGCTGAGAAGCATATTTAGAATATATTATTTCTCAATGACTTCAATTCTCAGAAAGACCTTTATTTTCTCAAAATTGGTAAGTGAAAATAATCTTATTTATGATCAGACCCACGATCCTATTTAAAACATTGCCCCTATTTAACTTAAACGAACTTTTTAAATCTTAACCTTTTCTGAATATTTCCTTACTTTTTTGGCATAGAACTTATATATTCTAGTTCATAAGAAGAAAAATTGGAGAAATT
>CAYXXW010000463.1:0-2367 GCA_964469115.1 uncultured Melioribacteraceae bacterium | reverse complement strand
AACAGATTTACTTGCTAATGAAGGCTTTAGAAAGGGATAATACAAGGTTGAGCTAATTCAAATGACTATAATTAATTCATTACCAATTTATAAAAACATTGACGCACAACAAATTCATTCAATTCATCGTATCAAATTTAAATGAATCACTAAAAAATAGATTACATTGAAGCATTGATTAATGGTTTGCATCGTTTGCTTAAAGAAATAGTTTATTAATTATTATAAAAGTTAAATCAAAATGAATATAATTAAATAATAATTGGAGGAAAATCATGAAAATCGTATTCTTTACTTTAATTTTAATTCTTTTATCAGCAGGTCTTTATTCTACAATCATCAACGTACCAGCAGACCAGACAACCATTCAAGCAGGAATTACTGCTGCTGCGAACACTGATACAGTGCTCGTTCAACCGGGAACTTATATTGAGAACATCAACTACGATGGGAAATTTATTACAGTTGCTTCACTTTTCCTGACCACCGCAGACACATCTTACATATCCTCAACTATAATTGATGGAAATGGTATTCTGAGTGTTGTAATATTTGATAATGGAGAAGATTCTACAGCGGTTCTTTCCGGTTTCACAATTACAAATGGTCAAGGCCCAGGTGGTGGAATCATTTGTCAAGATTCTAGCCCACGTTTAGAGTATCTACTTGTAACAGGTAATTCTGCAGATGTTTATGGTGGTGGCATAGAATGTGATAGTTGTGAAAACTTAAGTTTAAGCAATGTAACAATTTCGAATAATTCTGCTAATTTTGGTGGTGGTATAGATTTTTATAACTCCAGTGCTATATTAGAGAATGTAACCATAACAGGTAATACTTCTAGCAATGGGGGAGGAATATATTGTGATAATTCCAATGTAGTTTTAATAAATTCAATTTTGTGGAATGATTCAACTCAGGAAATCTCAGTTGGGTCCGGTTCTGTTACGGCAACCTATTCGAATATCCAGGGAGGTTGGTCAGGAACTGGTAATTTTGACAGCGACCCATTATTTGTAGATCCTGCGAATGGAAATTACCACCTGCAAAACAATTCACCCTGTATAGATACTGGTGATCCGTTATCACCATTAGATCCTGACGGTACCGTTGCAGATCTTGGAGCCTACTACTATTATTATTCTGGTCCAGTCTGGCATATTTCTACAAGCGGTTCAGATTTAACAGGTAGTGGTACCGAGCTAAATCCATTTGCAACGATCCAGTATGGAATCAATTTTTCTGCAGATACTGACACCGTCCTAGTTCAACCAGGAACTTATGTAGAAAACATTAATTATAATGGTAAACTAATTACTGTAGCGTCACTATTTTATACAACTGCAGATACATCATATATCTCAACAACAATTATTGATGGTGGTAGTATCGGAAGTGTTGTAACTTTTCATAACGGTGAGGATTCGACTACTATTTTAACAGGCTTCACATTAATAAATGGTTCTGCTTCTTTTGGAGGAGGTGTTAGTTTTGACAATTTTTCCAGTCCCAAGTTGGAGTATTTATTAATAAAAGACAATTCTGCTTCTTCTTATGGTGGTGGGATTGATTGTTACGTTAATTGTAGCCCGATTATAAAGAATGTAACAATATCAGGTAATGGTGCTAACTTAGGTGGTGGAATTTTTTGTTGGAATGATTCCAATCTGATTTTACAAAATGTAACTATAATAGGTAATACTGCTACCTATGGTGGTGGGATTGATTGTTATGAAGCAAATCCGAGTTTAGTGAATGTAACAATAACAGGTAATTCTGCTTCTAATGAAGGTGGTGGAATTTTTTGTGAGAGTTCTAATCCAACAATAGCAAATTCAATTTTGTGGAATAATTCACCCGAAGAGATCATTATTTATTCAGGTTCTATTACAGTAACATATTCTGATATCCAAGGAGGCTGGGTTGGAACAGGTAATATCGATGATGATCCGATATTTGTTGATGCAATAGATAATGATTATCACTTACAGTCAACTTCCCCTTGTATCGATACTGGAGATTCAACATCACCATTAGATCCAGACGGTACAATTGCAGATATGGGGACTTGCTATTATGATCAAATCCTTAATCCTCTTCCTCCAATCTCAGAATTTACATCAGATACAACGAATGGAGCGTTTCCACTAATAGTCAATTTCACAGATCTTTCAACACCACGGTTAGCTGCAATTGATGAATGGTACTGGGATTTCGGAGATGGCAATGACTCATCATTGCAAAATCCGACAAATGAATACCTCTTACTAGGGAGTTATACCGTTTCACTAACAGTAACCGATGTCAATGACTCCACAGATACTGAAACAAAAGTGGATTACATTAGTGTAACTCCTCCTGCTTATG
>CAYXXW010000462.1:0-2373 GCA_964469115.1 uncultured Melioribacteraceae bacterium | reverse complement strand
CTAAGATCTATTTCTTCAAGTTCTCCTTTTGAAGTCAATTGCTTTTTTAAGTTCATTTGGAAATCATAAACTCTTATAATATAAGGCGTATTTTTTATTTCAATATTTTCACTCCGATGTCCATTTGGATTGTACTTTATTATATCAATACATACCTTTCTTTGTGTTGGATTAGGGTAAATATCAAAAAGTGGACTTGCCCCGTTAATAAGGACGCTTAGTTAAGTTAGGCTGCATTTATAAAATTACTATTTATTTTCTTATTTGGGTATCTATTATTTAAATTGGATTTTTCATAGATTCAATAATCTTAGATAATTTACTGTTTTAAGGCTTTAAATAGAAAAGTTGACAACCCTGATTTTCGATTATTCATATATGAATTGAATTGCTCATCTTCAATTTTAAAGATGTTTTTGATAATTGGGCGAATAAGAAATGGGAAAACATTAAGAGAGATTACATTAAGAATGAGGTCATATGAATTAACAACATCTTTATTCCCTTTAAATGTTTTATTTCGAATAATAACCATCATTCTTAAAATAGTAAAAGTTGATAGTTTATCTCCTAAAAGTATTTTTACTATTTTTTCAGGATTGCTTGAAATTTCGTTGATAATGAAATTTGGGAGATAAGGGTGATTAATTAGTGTTTCAACATATACATCATTTATTTTCTTAATTATTACCTCAATATTATCCTCTGATTTAATAATCAAGATTAGTTTTTCTTGTATTATTTCACGTACTTCTGATAATACAATCTCAAAAAGTTTGTCTTTTGATCTATAATAATAATGTAGTGATGCCTTACTTACATTAGCTTCAGTAGCTATTTTTTCCATGGTGGTTCCGCTATAGCCTTTACTGATAAATATTTTTCGGGCAGCTTCAATAATAGCCAACTCTGTTTGGTTATTTAGTGACATATGACGTGGATTTTGTATTATTTTGTACTAGAAAATGAAGTCTATTTAGAATATTAACTTTGCTCATGCCCGAATCAAAGTCGAGATACAATAGATTTACATCGGGATAAAGACTTTTGATTTTCATTTCCATGCCTTTACCTACAATATGATTAGCTAGACATCCAAAAGGCTGAATACAAATTACATCGTTAATATTTTGGTTTGAAAAGGATGCAATTTCGGCAGGAATAAGCCACCCTTCACCATATTGATTGTTAAGGTTAAGTATTTTAGATGCAAGCTGTGCCGAATGATTAATATTGTATACCGGTCTGTAATAATTTGATTGCTCCAATTTTTTTTCATATTTATCAATATGCTTGTTGGCTAATAATTCTAAAATATTATTTACAAAACCTAAACGGTTTTTGGGGTTTATAAAGTCCTTTTCGCAAGCCTTCGAATTAACAAATGATTGCATAAAAAACTCCATTAATGGTGGGAGTACAACTTCAACCTGATTTTCAATTAACCAATCAATAATATGGAACTGACCAAAAGCATTGTATTTTATATATATTTCACCAACAATACCTACAGTCTTTACATTGGTATTAGAAATCGGAACCTTATTAAAATCAATAATAGCTTCGTCTAATAAGGAAAGAAGTTTATTTTCTTTTCTGTTTTCCAATAGTTCAATTGCATGAAATAAATATTTTTCTTTTAATATTTTTGATCTTGTACTACCCTTTTCGCGAGAAGCCGTTGCGTAATACAAACGAGAGATACTATCGGCAAAAAGCAATCCGATAAAAGCGGGTTTAATAACTTTTAACCAATTAGGTTTAAAACCTGGTTGTTTGTTAAAGGTTGAGTTGGAAGGAGCAACAGAAACAATCGGTACATTACTAAATCCGGCATGTTCCATAGCCCTTTTTATCAAAGAAATATAGTTTGTTGCTCTACATTGTCCCCCGGTTTGTGTTATACCAATTGCAATCTCATCTAATTTATATTTTTTGCTTTTTAAGGCGCGTATAATATCGCCAACAACTAAAGTTGCAGGGTAACAAATTTCATTATTAGCATATTCTAAGCCATAATTAATTGAAATATTATCTGAAGGAGGCAAATTTTCAATTTTATAACCAAGTAGCTTACCTAACGCTGGTATAAATGGTGAATAAAATTCTGAAAACCAAGGTACCAGAATAGTTCTCGATATATCTTTTTTTGTAAAAATGGCATGTTCATTTTTCATAATGCGAGTTGTTTATCATGTTGAACAGTATTTATTTTTAATTTTAGTGATTCTACCAGTGAACGTAACCTTAGCTTGGTAGAACCCGGACTCGATATTTCATCAATTCGAACCAGAGCAAATGACAAGCCCGAGCGTTTGGTCAGGTCGCTAATTTCATCCATTATAAATGAATCAAGTCCACACCCAAATGAAT